>JAURLB010000025.1 GCA_030831445.1 Candidatus Nanopelagicales bacterium
AAGTTACTTTCTGACTGGGATCGTTTCTTACGGGGCAAAGGCAAAGTGTGAATCATCAGTACCCTCAGTCTTTACTCGAGTAAGTGCGTATCGAAAATTTATTCAAAGTATGCAACGTGCGTTAGCAATTGAACGTGACGAGCTAGGGGTAGATATTTCAAGTCTACAATATCGAAACACATCAAGTTTGCCGTTGCCCGTTACCACTTTGCAACTAGCACCATCTTTGTTTGCAAAACAATATAGTGCCACACTCACCCGCGAATTGAGTGTTACAGGTGCATTTGACGTCGCAACTATTCGTTTCCGTAGTTTTAGCATGAATCAACAAAACAAGGAAGTGACCATCTCCCTACTTACTCGCGAAGAATTGAGCACTTCAGTAAGTCAGCAATGCGCATGGGGTGAGTCGATTGCTAGTGCAAACGCGCAGAGTGGATATGTAACAGTAATGATTCGTGACGCCACGGATTGGTTTGCCTCAGTACAACTCAAACTTGCAATGCCCGAATCCGGATGTCTTGAGGAAGCTGGAACTCCACTACAAGTTTCAGTTGTTCAAGGAGCAGATTTGTCGAGCGTGTGCTCTGCCCGCGCCTACATAAATACTGAAAATGTGTTTGAGATATCTCTGGCCCGCGCTTGCTTACCCAACCCTGCTGCAAGTCAATTTCGAATTGTGTGGGCAACCAATAAAGCGGTAGACCTAGAACCTGGGCCAGATCTTTGGATTGGGCCACTTGACCTTCGTCAACCCTAATTCGAGGCATTTGCCCCGATTTTTCACGCTTCGATTTGCACTCAAGGCATGAGAGTGCCAAAAATTGGCTTAGCACTCAAGCCCCCTGAGTGATAATCAGGGTGAGTGGCCAACGAAGTTTCAAGTAGGTTGCCTGAATGGCGGTGACCAAACTGGGACGTCCGTCGCGGGTCGTTGGCAAATCCGTAATGATCATTGGAGAAAACGAACATGGCAAAAATCATCGCATTTGATGAGGAAGCCCGCCGTGCGCTTGAGCGCGGTATGAATATTTTGGCTGATGCAGTCAAAGTAACTCTTGGACCAAAAGGAAGAAATGTCGTCCTTGAGAAAAAATGGGGCGCACCAACGATTACAAATGATGGTGTCTCCATTGCAAAAGAAATTGAACTTGAAGATCCATACGAAAAAATTGGCGCTGAACTCGTTAAGGAAGTTGCAAAGAAAACTGACGATGTTGCGGGTGACGGAACTACCACAGCAACCGTGCTCGCTCAAGCACTGGTCCGTGAAGGTTTACGAAACGTTGCGGCCGGCGCAAACCCAATGTCCTTGAAAAAAGGTATTGAGGTGGCAGTAGAAGCAATTTGTGCAGAACTTCTGAATATGGCAAAGCCAGTTGAAAGTCGTGAACAAATTGCTGCAACTGCATCCATCTCAGCTGCTGATCCAGTCATTGGTGACAAGATCGCTGAAGCTATGGACAAAGTCGGCAAAGAAGGCGTTATCACTGTTGAAGAGAGCAACACTTTCGGGATTGAGCTCGAACTCACCGAAGGTATGCGATTCGACAAGGGCTACATCTCGCCATATTTTGTAACGGATCCAGAGCGTATGGAAGCAGTCTTGGATGACCCATACATCTTGCTTGCAAATCAGAAAATCTCAGCGATCAAGGACCTGCTACCAGTACTTGAGCGTGTGATGCAGAGTGGTCGCCCACTTCTCATTATTGCTGAAGACCTTGAAGGTGAAGCGCTCGCGACACTTGTGGTGAACAAGATTCGTGGCATCTTCCGCGCAGTTGCTGTCAAAGCCCCAGGCTTTGGCGATCGACGAAAAGCAATGTTGCAAGACATTGCGATTTTGACTGGCGGCCAGGTCATTAGTGAAGAAGTTGGTCTAAAGCTTGAAAACACTGGACTTGAGCTTCTTGGAAAAGCCAGCAAGATAGTTGTTACAAAAGATGAGACCACCATTGTTACAGGCGCTGGTTCTCAGGATCAGATTCAAGGACGAATCAACCAAATTCGCGCTGAAATCGAAAAGTCTGATAGTGACTACGATCGCGAGAAGCTGCAAGAACGTCTTGCCAAGCTCGCCGGTGGTGTTGCGGTTATCAAAGCTGGTGCTGCAACTGAGGTTGAACTCAAAGAGCGTAAGCACCGTATTGAAGACGCAGTTCGCAATGCAAAGGCTGCAGTTGAAGAAGGCATTGTTGCCGGTGGCGGTGTAGCACTACTCCAGGCAACAGACAAAGCATTCAGCACACTGAAGCTCAGTGGTGATGAAGCAACTGGTGCAAACATTGTGAAAGTTGCGGTCGAAGCGCCATTGAAGCAGATTGCAATTAATGCTGGTCTTGAAGGTGGAGTTGTAGTTGAGAAAGTTCGCAATCTCAAGCCAGGACATGGATTGAATGCGGCTACAGGTGAATATGTTGACCTTATCAAAGAAGGCATCATCGATCCTGCGAAGGTGACGCGCTCTGCATTGCAGAACGCAGCATCAATTGCAGGTCTCTTCCTCACTACTGAAGCTGTTATTGCGGACAAACCAGAACCAAAACCTGCAATGCCTGCAGGTGGCCCTGGAGAAATGGACTTCTAAATAAGTCAAAAAAAGAGGGAGATGGGTTCCATCTCCCTCTTTTTTATTGCCTTTTACTTCTGGTTCAGCACCAGCGTTGAAAGTGCTGGGATTAAAACCGTAATGGTCTTCTTTGTTTGTGAAATGACTTTGTAACCCTTGAGTTTCGCATCAACACTGTTTTGTTGAATTGGGTGAAGAGATACTTTGCCAAGCTTCGATAGCGTTACCTTGGTTGCTTTCACGTTAGTGTTGAAAATAACAGTAACTGCTCGAAGGCTGGGATCAAGATCAGGAAGTTTCTTGAACTTTGCACTTCCATCTTGAATCGTCATTGCAATGACCCCCGGAGTCTTGCCTGAAGTGCTCGCAAAACGAATCCGCTTTCGAACGTCATCTCCGGTTGTGAGTCGGAAGAGATCACTTGAATAGCGAATCTGCAAGAATTCTTGGAATCGTTGTGTGGATGCCAACATCTGCTCACCGGTTGGTTTAATGGTTGCGCTCTGGGCCAAAAGCGGCTTGGCATATTCATCCCAACGCGCGCCGTTGTCACCTTTCATTGGAAGTCCACGACCAAAGCCGTTGTCACTCATATCCCATCGGATTGCATTGAACCAATCGCCAGAGTTGTAAGAGTTCTTATCCAGTGACTTACTGCGCATGATGTCTGTACCTGCTTGATAGAACGGAACACCTTGACCAAGGGTGCTGATGCTCAGCGCCAAAACTTGATGACGTAATCGTGCATCAAGTGAAGTCTTTGGTGGCAATTTGTAGGCGAGCCAGTCAAAGAGCGCTTCGTTGTCATGTTTGTCAACGTAGGCAATCATGTCTGTTGGATGAAGGTTATAACCTGCTGCTGCTCCGTTATATTTTAAGAGTGTTCCAGATGTATTGAAACCATCTGCCCCCTTGAAGCCATACGATCGAAGCATTCCAACAAGACCTAATTTGACTAGATCCATCTTGCTGAGAACGGAGAGTGTTCGAGTAATTCCATCCTTGCTATCTGGATTTCCATTCCAAACAATCGCCTTCATCTTTTTGCCATCAATTTTTTGCATTGACCACGATGAACTTGCAAATCCCTGCAAAGTTGGATTGCTGTCGAACGGACCTCCGCCTTTTGCAGAGTCGCGTAGGCGATCGTCGAAGACTGCAATGCCTGTACCTGCCATATTGCCTTGGGTGGCCTGGATAAAGCGTGCTCCATTTTGCACTTCACCGAAGTTCCATCCTTCGCCATACAAAATGATTGATTCGCCATCAACTCCGTCACTCGCAACTGTGAGTTTGTCAAGATCTGCTCGAATGTCCACCAAAAGGGCTTTCGGCATATGTCCCATCAAGTCAAAACGGAACCCATCAATCTTGAAGTACTTCACCCAGGACAAGATTGAGTCACGTGTGAACTTGTACATCATCGCATGTTCAGTTGCAGTGTTTTGGCAACACGTTGATGTGGTAACGCTGCCATCTGCACTGAGTCTGAAGTAATAGCCAGGAACTATCTTGTCGAATGTGCTCTTATCGTTTTGACCAGAAGAGTTCGTGTGGTTGTAAACAACATCGAGCACATTTCGTAGGCCCACATCGCTGAGGCCTTTGATCATTTGGCGAAATTCCAAAATGCGACTGCCACCATCAGGATTCACTGCGTACGAACCTTCAGGTGCATTGAAATGATACGGGTCATATCCCCAGTTGAACCCGTCTTTATCCGCAATGGCTGCGATTGCCTTCTGTTGCTCTTCGCTATTTGCGGGATAAACACTGAGATCTCCAGGTGTTTGCCACATTGAGGAATCCTCATCGATGGTTGCAATGTCAAAGACTGGCAACAGGTGAAGATGGGTCATTCCGGCATCAGCCAGAGCCTTCAAATGCTTCATGCCATTGGAACTCAACTCACTGAAAGCCAGGTATCTACCACGGTTCGGCGCAGAGACGGTGCTGTCCTCAACACTGAAGTCGCGAACGTGAAGCTCATAAATCGTCGCATCTTTGATAGTAGTGAACTCAGGCCTCGCACTATTCCAACCTACGGGAATGAAAGCTGCGTCACTTGGATCAAAGATTTGTGAACGTGTCGAATTCATTGAGAGTGAAATCGAGTAGGGATCTGGAACAAAGTTCTTCACTACTGATGTTTTGGAGTGCGCATAAACATCAACCTCGTAGACGAAGTATTGATTTTTCCAACTTGCATCGCCCGTGATACTCCACACACCAGTTGCCGCGTCGCGAGTCATTGCACTCACAGTTGCTTCAGTAGTTCTTGGTCCTGCATATCGAACTAACTTCACGTTTTGTGCAGTTGGTGCCCACACACGCATTGTTGGAGTCGTACCACTCCAAACAACGCCCAAGTTGACACTCGTCGCAGCACTGGCATAGATGTAATCAAGTACCGGGGCTAGTTGGATGCCAGTGAGGCGGACAATCTTTGTCGCTCCACTTGGGTTTGAACTTGTAATTGAATTGTCTGTCACTAGCACTGCAACTTGTCCACGCAATAAATTTTTAACGTTTGCCACTTCATCGGCAGGAAGATTCAATGAACGGTAAGGATTTAAGTGTTGGAATTTTTCTAACACAGAACTCGGAAGTGAAGACCCAGACGTCAAAGCAATGGCCTTGTCGTATCCACTTACTTCTATTTCACGGGTGTCTTCATTTTCTGCTATTTGGATGGAA
>JAURLB010000217.1 GCA_030831445.1 Candidatus Nanopelagicales bacterium
CGGCTTTTTGAACAAATTCTTTCAGCAGGACCCGAGCTTGTAGGTCAATCATTTTATGATCGAACGCTCAAACAGAAAGAAACCGGTGGTGCAGGTTTTAACGATGCAGTAGATCTTGCACTATTCCTCGCATCTTCGGCGAGTGATGGCATTTCTGGCAAACTCATCAGTGCTATTTGGGATAAGTGGAATGAGTTTCCAAACCAAATTGAATTGCTTGGAGCAAGCGATGTATTTACGCTTCGTCGTATTACCGAACAAGAACGACCGACAGCGCTTGGTAAGTAGTTGGCAATCAACCAACTTCTGTCGGATACTTTATGAATATGAAGCCAAAGGTGTTTGCTGTAGTCGGATGTGGACTTATTGGGTGTAAGCGGATCGCATCCTTGCCACCTGGAAGCACTCTAAAGTATGTCTTCGATATAGTCCCTGCGAACGCTGAAAGAGCCGTTCAGTTGGTGGATTATCCAGTAACTATTGCCTCAAATCTTGAAGCAATTATGGTTGATCAGTCAGTGGACATAGTTTTGATCGCAACATCACATCATGAACTTGCATCCATTGCGTTGCGTGCAGTTCAGTCTGGACACCACGTACTGGTCGAAAAGCCTGGCGCAATGAGCCGCAACGACATAGAGCAACTGCGATTAATTGCCAACGAGGTGGATGTCGTGGTTCATGTGGGTTATAACCATCGTTTTCACCCGTCGCTCCTCGAGGCAAAGAAGATTATTGAATCAAATCGTTTCGGAAAACTCTTGTGGATGAGGGGTCGTTATGGCCACGGAGGGCGACCTGGTTATGAAAAGGAATGGCGGGCTAATCGGTCAATATCTGGTGGTGGCGAATTGGTGGATCAAGGAAGCCATCTCATTGACATTTGTCGCCACTTGTGTGGCGACATGGAACATGTCTTTAGCAAAACACAGAATTCGTTTTGGAATACCGATGTTGAAGACAACGTTTTTTTTGCACTTCAACCGACGACGGGTGGATTTGCATGGATGCATGCTTCGTGGACTGAATGGAAAAACTTGTTTTCATTTGAAATCACATTGGAGAGAGCGAAAATTGACATTTCTGGTTTAGGCGGTAGCTATGGCGTTGAGACACTTACGCTCTATGAAATGCAGCCAGAAATGGGACCACCGCCAAGCACGACTAGAACATGGGATGAAAGCGATGCAAGCTGGAATCTTGAACTTGAAGACCTCGTTTCGCACATAAACAACCCGCATTACACTCCAACAGGTACAACGCTAGATGGGGCAGTAGCTGTTTGGGACATTATTGAAAAGGCATATCGCGCATGATCATTACCAGAACACCATTAAGAATTTCCCTGGGTGGTGGAGGGACAGACCTTCCTTCGTATTATCGCAAAAATGGCCACGGCTTCTTAATTGCTGCAGCCATTACCAAGTACGTGTACATCGCAGTCAATCAAAACTTTGACGATGACCTTCTGCTTAAATACAGCGAGGTTGAGCGGGCCAAGTCAATTAATGAAGTTCGTCACCCCCTGCTCCGGGAATGCCTTCGTGCCACGGACATCACAAAGCGAATCGAAATCTCATCAATGGCCGATGTTCCTGCAGGAACAGGGCTCGGATCATCGGGGTCATTTGCTGTAGGAGTTCTGAAAGCCTTGCATCTGTACTCACATCGCACACCTCCAGCAGAGTCTCTTGCACAACAGGCTTGCGAAATTGAAATAGACCGACTTGGTGAACCGATCGGAAAACAAGATCAGTACATAGCTGCAGTTGGAGGGGTGAGCACTTTTACATTTAGGGATGATGAGTCAGTTGAAGTCGAACGACTTGATATGGCTGGCATCACTCGGTCGGAACTTGAAGACAACCTGTTGTTGTTTTATACAGGGGTGAAGCGTTCTGCTTCAGCCGCACTTGCATCCGAAGGTTCAACAAATGCATCACAGGATAAACAAGTTGACAATCTCTCTGACACTCGCGCCATTGGTTATGCAACCAGAGACATTTTATTGAGTGGCGACATGACGGCATTTGGTCAGATTCTGACCGACCAGTGGAAGTTAAAGTATGAGCGCCAACCTTCGAAGCTGCATGATGAGATTAATTCGTGGATTCAATTAGGAATTGCAGCAGGAGCTCAAGGTGGAAAACTGGTCGGTGCTGGTGGCGGGGGCTTCCTTTTGTTTTATGCAGACCGTAAAACCGACTTGAGACGAGCGATGGCAGAAATCGGACTCCCCGAAATTAGTTTCGGAGTCGATTACGAAGGTTCATCTGTCACAATTGCAAGATGACAGCCAGCCACTGTGTACTACTTGCCGGGGGGCTAGGCACTCGTCTTACTGAAATTACCGGAGGGTTAATTCCTAAGGCACTTGCCGAAGTTGGAGGAGTGCCATTTCTGCACTTCAAACTTCTGAGTCTCATACAAATGGGATTCACCTCAATCGATATCTTGGTAGGTCAACACGGTGAACAGATTGAGAGTTTTGTTGCCTCTGGAGGTTACCCAGGTATCAATATTCGCTGCTTTAGGGACGGCCCCACTTTGCTTGGCACTGCAGGTGCAATTGCAGCAATCTTGGGCATGCTTCCAAATACATTCTGGGTCACTTACGCAGACTCCTATGTCGTTGCTGATATAGAAACAGCAAATAGCAAGTTTGATAATGAAGATGAATGCGTCATGGTCGTGCTCCACAATCAAGACCGAGTAGAAACGAGCAATGTATCCATTAATTCGACGAGCGCTCAAATCACTGAATACGTTAAGAATCCACCTCGCGGTACACATGAGTGGATTGACTACGGAATTCTTCGATTGACTAGGAAATCCTTCTCATGGATAAAAACGGATACACCTGTTGATCTTCGTGAGGTCATTCTTAGTCAAATTGCAAATGGACGCATGCGCGCATTTGCAACAAACGAATTGTTTTGGGACATTGGAACGCCAATTCGCCATGACGAGACTTCTCAAGAGTTTCGGCGTCGAGGATGGATCTAACAATGTCACAAAAAGTCGTTTTTCTTGATCGCGATGGTGTTTTAAATGCGCTGGTAGAGCGGGACGGCAAGATGGTGTCTCCCCGCTTATTCAAAGACTTTCGTATCCTTGATGGCGTTAACGATGCGATTGCTGAATTACGTCGACAGAATTTTGAATTGGTGGTGGTGACAAATCAACCCGATATTTCTCGGGGCTTAATGATGCAATCTGAACTTGACCTGATGACGAAGGCAGTGTTTGCGCTTGGGGTACATCATGTATTCATCTGCCCACACTCAGATGAAGATTCGTGCTTGTGTAGAAAGCCGAAACCAGGCTTACTCACTCAATATCTAGCTTTACTTGACTGCAAACCAACTGAGCTCTGGATGGTTGGCGACCGTGAAGTTGACATTGCGGCTGGACTTGCGATTGGTGCGAACACGGTTCTAGTTGGCTTAGGCGCTTTTGAAAGTAACACACGACAACATTTTGGAGTATCAAACTTGTTTGAAGCAGTTAAGTTTATGACCGCTTTGAAGTAATCTGTCATGATGAGTATCAATACAGCCTCAGATAACGATGAAGTTAGAATGCGGTTACCAAACAATGATATAGCGAATCCGATTGTCTCGATTGTCATTCCTACATTGAATGAAGAATTGACAATCCGAGAATTCATTGCTTGGTGTAAAGAAGGTCTTGAGAAGTGTGGTGTCGCTGGAGAGATACTGATAGTCGACAGCTCTACAGATAAAACTGCGGAAATCGCACTAGAGCTTGGATCCAGAGTGCTCATAACGCCGAGACGGGGACTTGGGCAGGCCTACAAAGATGCAATTCCACATATAAGAGGGCAATGGGTCATCATGGGTGACGCCGATTGCACATATGACTTCAGAGACCTTGGTTATTTTGTTGATGCATTTAAGAACGGTGCTGAATATGTGATGGGTTCAAGATGGTTGGGGAGCATAGAAAAATCAGCAATGCCAATTCTTCATCAACATTTTGGAACTCCGATTACAA
>JAURLB010000218.1 GCA_030831445.1 Candidatus Nanopelagicales bacterium
AACGTGGTGGCTCAAAAAGTGGTGCCCATTTTGTCCCAATAAACGAGGTGCCGATTTCTTGCAAAAACTGCCAGGTCGGGGGAACAAGTGACAGAACGATGCCAATGGTGATCACAATAGCGACCAAGGACGCAGCGCCCATAATGGCTTTTGCAATACCTTGAATTAGGTAGTTTCGACGTAAGCGAGAGGAGGGCGTCAGTGTGACGCCCTCCCGCTTGCTTGTGATTTCATTCATCTGGAGGTTGACCTAGTCAGCTAGATTCTTGACTCGTTCAACTTCTTCTTTTGTTGCTTTGAGCTGTGCTGCTGTGAGAGGAACGAAGAGTGCTTCTTTCACAATACCTTTGATGTGGTAAAGATAGTATTCGATGAACTTTGCAAGTGCCTTGTTGTTCTTCAAGGAAGACTGCTTCACATAGATATACAACTCGCGACCAAGTGGCTTATATGTTCCGTTCTGGACTGTTGTCGTTGTTGGAGCAACACATCCAGCACCACTATCGATCTGAAGTGCTTTCACCTTGGTTGGGTTTTCCAACACGTATGAGAGACCGAAGTAGCCCAGACCACCGAGGGTATTCGCGATACCATTCACGATGATGTTGTCATCTTCTGACGGCTGATAATCCGTTCGGCTTACTTTGGCTTTTCCATTGATTGCTTCAGTGAAGTAATCAAATGTTCCTGAATCAGCACCTGGACCGTAAAGCACGAGTCCACGTGATGGGAAATCTGATCGAACTTGCTTCCAGTTATTCACTTTGTCTTCAGCTGCTGGTTCCCAAATCTTCTTGAGTTCGGCGGTGGTGAGGCAAGTTGCCCAGGTGTTGCTTGGATTAACGACAACAGCCAAGCCGTCATTAGCAACTGTGACCTTTGCATACTTCACACCTGCAGCGGCGCAAGCATCTGCTTCAGAAGTCTTGATTGGTCGTGATGCCATTGAAATATCAGTTTCGTTCTTGCAGAACTTCTCAAATCCGCCACCAGTACCGGAGGTTGCAACAGTTACTCGAACTTTGTTCTTGGTAGCTTTTTGGAAGTCTTCTGCAGTAATTGCAATAAGAGGTGTGACAGTACTTGAACCATCAACACGAATTGAGCCGGAAAGACCCTTCCATGGATCAACCTTTACCCAAACAAGTTTTCCACTCTGCTTCTTGCAAACCAAGGTTCCCTTTTTCTTAATTTCACCTTTGGTTTTGCAGGTTGCGCCAGCTTTCACTGCGGCAACTGGAGCGGAATAAAGTGCCGTGAATGCTAAGGTTGCGGCTAACACGCCTGTAGCAATCCGAGTCAGCGACTTATTCATATTTCTTAGACCTTTCGGTTTTGGTGGAACTTCCACAGGAGAAAGAAATCAAACGAGAGTGAACAGACTTCAGGTCTGAAGTAAACGGAAAGTGAATTAACTAAGAAGAGTTGGTGCGCCAAGTGTCTACACTAAGAACCCTATGAATAGCCAAGCCCAGACTGTTGCGGTCTTGCCGCTACTAACCGATGAGCCCACATCTGACTTGGAAGACTTTTTGCATTCCAGTCTCACAGAAATGAATGTCGTAAGAATGGGTCTTGTTGGTAGTGAACTTGATGCTCAACAGTGGATTGCAGTTGTGTGCAAGCGGATCAGCGAGTCAGGTCAAGCATTTCAAGGAGTGCACCTGATTGCCTTTGGCGAAGCAGTAAATCGATTACCAGATATTGCATTTGCTCAACGAGCAAGTCGTCGCATTATTCATTCCTACACTTTGATTGACTTCATACCTGAGAAGCACTTCGCTGAGTGGCCCGACGCACCTGTTAGCGTGATTATCACCAATCCGCTGAGTCCAATCCAACAAAGTGCAAAACTGCGTGGTTGGGAAGTGCAAATAATTGAACCAGTGGACTTGCCAGTAGCACTTGCAAAAACTTTGCAGAACTTCACAATGTAATTGCACTGTCTCAATACGTGACATAAAACTCTGAAGTAACCCCTCTAAAAATATTCAATGAGCATTCACCTCAAAACTCAATAGGCTTCGCCCTTTGAAGGATGGTCTCATGAAACCGCACGTTGTAGTCCTCGGTGCAGGATTTGGCGGACTCACGGCTGCCCGCTCACTTCAAAAGTATGCGGATGTCACGCTCGTGGACAAACACAATTTCCAAACATTCCTGCCACTTCTTTACCAAGTTGCTACTGCTGGACTTGCAGCTGACCACGTGGCATACCCGATTCGTGGAGCGTTAAGAAAAACAAACGTCAAGTTCAAAATGGGCGAACCTAAAAGTTTAGATAGTGCAAAAAACGAAATCACTTTCTTTGATGGTACAACACTCACGTACGACCATCTGGTTGTTGCACTTGGTTCCACGACTGCCGACTTTGGCATTAAAGGTGTGGCTGAATTTGCTCTCGGCATGAAGACCGTGGCTGAAGCAATGGCGATTAGATCTGAAGTAATGCGTGCCTATGAGGCTTTATGTTCTGAAGGAAATGCTGACCGACTTGATATTGCAGTTGTTGGAGGTGGTCCAACTGGTGTTGAAATGGCGGGAGCATTCGCTGAATTAGTGCGTGGTCCTTTGAAATCGGATTACCGAAAAGCAGCGGAAAGAATCCAGGTCACACTCATTGAGGCAGGTCCAAGACTCGTCCCTTCATTTTCAGCGTCACTCTCCGAAAAAACAAAGAAAGATTTAGAAAAACTCGGCGTGAAAGTTCGAGTGAACACCATGGTGAAGGAAGTAACTGAAGACTCAATCATCACAACAACAGGTGACGTGATTCATGCCAATACAACTGTGTGGGCGGCAGGTGTGAAAGGCGTGTCTGTTGCAGACACACTTCAACTTCCCGAACTTCGTGGGCGAATCGAGATTGAACCCACCCTCCAAGTCAAGGGTTATGAAAACATCTGGGCAATTGGCGATATTGCAGGGGCGTTCGATGAGTCTGGAGCACCTCTACCAATGGTTGCGCCAGTAGCCATCCAACAAGGGAAGTTTCTTGCAAAGCAACTAAATGCACTTGCGAGTAAACATTCACTTTCGAACTTCGTATATAAAGACAAGGGCTCGATGGCGACAATTGGTCGACACAAGGCAATTGTTGAAGTTAAAGGTATCCGAATCTCAGGAGCGATGGCTTGGCTTGCATGGCTTTGGTTACATCTCTTCTATATTTTGGGCGGAAGAAACAAAGTTGGAACTATGGTTGATTGGACCTGGAACTATTTGACGTTCGATCGGGGTAATCGACATATTATGGATTCGTTCTAGCAAAAGGAAAGGGTCCAAGCCCATCCTTGGCTTGGACCCAACAGAGTTGTCACTCTTAGGAATATCCAGTTTTCTTCTTATTCCTAGAACCTGGGGTTTTGAAACCCGGCAGGTTTGGTGTGTTCTTGATTCTTGCTTCAAGTGCTTTTTCTATTTTGTTTTTGTGCTTTCCCACCCGGGCAAAATAGCCTTCAGGTCTGACATTATTTGGAGCGTTTTCTCAAGCTTCCTGAAAAATTCGCAACCGTTTTACGTGGCAGAATTCGAGTGAGGGAAATCAACGTTTTGTACTGCCATCCCGGGATACTGATAACTCGGCCTTTGAGATGATCTTCCCAGCCGGTTCGAACTACCTTATTCGCATCGAGCCAGAGCCAGTTTGGTATCGGCTCGGTTGAAATTCCTGCTCGTTCATGAAATTCTGTTCGAGTAAAACCTGGGCAAAGGGCTGAGATTCTGACTTTGCTTCGTTTGAGTTGGCGAGAAAGCCCTTCAACGAAGGAAACATTCCACGCTTTGATAGCACTATATGTTCCACCAGGTAAGAAACCAGCAACTGAAGCAACAACCACGATTTCTCCGCCACGTTCAAGCATTTGCGGAAGTACGGCATGGGTCGCTCGCATAACAGCATTCACCATCACATTCATTGCAACAGTTTCGGCATCCATATCAGTTTCAGGAAACTTTTGATTGGTGGCAAATCCAGCGTTATTGATGAGTACATCCACAACGTGGCTCTTTAAATACTCTTCAAGTTTCTGGATACCTAACTCATTGGCTAAATCACAGACTTCGAAGGTGAAGTTCTGACCAGGAAATCGTGAGGACAAGTCTCCGACTTGGTTTTGCATACGGTCTCTGTCTCGGCTGACAAGGGTGATGTTTGCTCCAAGATGGGCAAACATCTCTACATACGCTTTACCAATACCTGCAGTAGCACCTGTGATAACAACATTCATACTCATTGGGTGGAGAATACAAGACAAGTAAATATATTGTTTTGAACTAGCTTGCCATTATCGAGTTCTGCGTTGTGGTCTCCACACCACAACGGCAGTCGCAGAAGAGCGTGACGTTAGTTCATCGATTCTTCTGCGTAATCTCAAGTTTTCCTCTTCTAATTGCATAATTCTTTGAATTCCTGCGAGGTTTACGCCTTCAGCAGTTAATTCAGAGACTTCTTTAAGTCGTGCAATATCGCGAAGGGAGTACAGTCGAGTTCTACCTTGAGTTCGACTCGGCGAGACCAAACCTAAACGATCATATTGGCGCAGAGTCTGCGGATGAAGGTTTGCGATCTGTGCCGCAACACTGATCCCATACACTGCAGCATCAACATCAACATCAGGGATTTCTCTTCGACTAATCATTAGTCCTCCACCACTATGCGCGGAGCAGATGCTGCACGCTCAAGAAATGCAGTTCGCGGATTCTCAGATGAGGTTGCATCCGCAAATTCCTGTAAAGCAGATTTTGCTGCTTTAGAAAGTTTTTGGGGAATCGCAATTTCGACTGTGATGACTACATCGCCGATTTTGCCTTTAGCATTCATAAAACCTTTATTTTTTACTCGAAACTTTTTACCTGATGGAGTCCCGGCAGGGACTTTTAACTTAAACGTTCCACCTGTGACCATTGGCACTTCGATTTCTGAACCGAGTGTTGCCTCCGCAATCGAGATTGGCACGTTCACTTCTAACGAATCGTCTTTGCGGGTGAAGATTGGGTGTGGTGTGACTCTTACCTTTACAAACAAATCTCCTGATGGTCCACCATTGCTACCCGCCGCACCAAAACCGGTATGACGAAGAGTTGATCCATCCTTGACTCCACGTGGAATCTTGATTTGGAAAGTTCTGGTTTCTCGCTTTGCACCAACACCTCTGCAATCATTGCAAGGTCTATCAATAGTAAATCCATTGCCTCGGCATTGGTTACAGGTTTGAGGTACTCCAAACCCACCAACGTTTTTCACAAGCTGGCCCGATCCTCCGCAGACATTGCAAGTATGCCGCTGGCTTCCAGCCGCTGCACCTGTTGCTTTGCAACTCTTACAGGCGAAATCGCCATTCACGCCAATCGGAGTGATGATCCCTTGTAATGAATCGGCGAAAGACACAGTGAGTGTGGTTTCAAGATCACTACCTCGGCGAGCCCGTGTTCTACCACCGCCACCGAAGAGGTTGCCGAAGATGTCTCCAAAGCCTCCAGGGAAGGTATCTTCAAAGTTGGCTTGCGTGTAACCGCCACCACCTGGAAAACCACCAGCGTATGCACCACTTGCTACAGCATCACGAAACTCGTCATATTCTTTTCGAGACACTTCACTTCCAACAACATCGTACGCTTCTGAAACTTCCTTAAAACGAGATTCAGCTTTAGCGTTTCCAGGATTAGCGTCGGGGTGTAATTCTTTGGCGAGTTTGCGATACTTCTTCTTTATCTCATCTTGGCTTGCAGTCTTACTCACACCGAGAATCTGATAGTAATCTTTATCAGCCCACTCTTGATTCATCTCACACCCATTCGTTTAAATGCTTTGGATGTCAGCCACTGCTACACGTGCTGGACGCAATACCCGAGTGTCAATTCGGAAACCCACCTGCATCACTGCTGTAACAACTGTTTTCGTGGGACCTTCACCATCAAACGATGCATGCGAAATTCCTTCGTGCAGCATTGGATCGAATTCTTCACCAACCTCACCAAAAGTTTCTAAACCAAACTTCTTCAGTGTGTTTTCAATTGACTCAGAAACTGTCTTGAAAGCACCAGTCAATTCGCCATATTCACTAGCACGAGCAAAGTCGTCAAGTACTGGGAAGAGGGCACTGACAACTTCTGCAATAGCGTTATCACGCGCAAGCGTTCTATCGCGCTCGACTCGACGGCGGTAGTTGTCGAACTCGGCGACTTTTCGCTGCAGTAGATCTTTGTATTCAGCAAGTTCCGTTTGTTCATCGACAGGTGGTATCTCGTCGGATACCACCTCGTCGACATCAGGATTTTGTTCGGACATTAATTCTTGTCCTCATCCACTACTTCACCTTCAACAATATCTTCGTCTGTGTTCGGCATTGACTCTTCGGTTGCTGCCTGATTCTGCGAATACATTGAAGCACCGATTTGTTGACTGAGTGTTGAAACTCGATCGATACCTGACTTAATTGCATCAACATCGTCTGAAGCGAGAGCAGACTTCAATTCAGCAAGTGCTCCATTCAAGTCAGTTTTCTGTTCTTCACTGAGCTTGTCAGCATTGTCATTCACAAACTTCTCAGTCTGATACTGAAGGCTTTCTGCCATATTTCGGGTTTCTGCTTCTTCACGTCGTTTCGCATCTTCAGAAGCGTGGGCTTCAGCATCTGCCATCATGCGATCGATTTCTTCTTTCGAAAGACCAGAGCCACCGGTGATTGTGATTGATTGTTGGTTTCCTGTGCCCAAGTCTTTTGCACTCACATGCACGATGCCGTTGGCATCAATGTCGAAAGTGACTTCGATTTGAGGTACACCACGAGGTGCCGGTGGAAGTCCAACGAGTTCGAAGGTTCCAAGTTTCTTGTTGTATTGCGTCATTTCACGCTCACCTTGGAACACCTGGATACTCACTGATGGCTGATTGTCATCAGCAGTGGAGAAGACCTGTGAACGCTTCGTTGGGATTGTGGTGTTACGTTCGATGATTTTCGCCATGATGCCACCTTTGGTTTCAATACCAAGGGTGAGCGGTGTGACATCAAGAAGAAGTACATCTTTGACTTCACCCTTGAGCACACCTGCCTGTAATGCGGCACCAACTGCTACAACTTCGTCAGGGTTTACACCTTAATTTGGTTCACGACCATTGGTGAGCTTCTTCACAAGTTCAACAACCATTGGCATACGAGTTGATCCACCAACCATAACCACATGATCAATCTTGTTCACGTCAATACCAGCATCACTAATAACTTGCTCGAATGGTTTACGGCATCGAGCAACTAAGTCTGTGGTTAATTGTTCAAACTGAGCGCGGGTAAATGTTTCATCCAAGTGCAATGGACCTTCTGCTGATGCGGTGATGTAAGGAAGGTTGATTGACGTTTGCATTGATTGAGACAGTTCAATCTTTGCTTTTTCTGCTCCTTCACGTAAACGTTGCATTGCCATCTTGTCTTTTGACAAATCAACATTATGCGCATTTTTGAATTGCGAGATCAGGTAACTGATAATCGCACCATCCCAATCATCTCCACCGAGATGGTTATCACCATGTGTTGCTTTTACTTCAACAACACCATCACCAATTTCAAGAAGTGACACGTCGAATGTTCCACCACCGAGGTCGAAGACCAAAATAGTTTGTTCTTTGTCTGCTTTATCTAAACCGTAGGCAAGTGCTGCTGCAGTTGGTTCGTTAATAATGCGCAAGACATTGAGACCAGCAATCTCGCCAGCTTCTTTCGTCGCCTGACGTTGTGCATCATCGAAATATGCTGGGACCGTAATCACTGCGTCAGTGATAGTTTCGCCAAGATAACTTTCAGCATCACGCTTTAACTTCATCAACGTTCGGGCACTGATTTCCTGGGCGCGATACGCCTTGCCATCAATGTCAGTGCTCCAGGTTGTTCCCATATGACGCTTCACTGATCGAATCGTTCGGTCTGGGTTAGTAACTGCTTGTCGTTTTGCGACTTCACCGACCAGAACTTCACCGTTCTTGGCGAAGGCCACGATTGACGGGGTAGTGCGCGCACCTTCCGCGTTAGCGATAACGACGGGTTCGCCACCCTCTAGTACTGAAACCACTGAGTTTGTGGTTCCGAGGTCGATTCCTACTGCACGAGCCATTTTTTCCTCCATTGTTGCTCTGATGACCCCGATACTATGACTCAGACGGCGACTTGTCACATTGACTATCACTCAATCTGAGTCGTATCGGCTCACATCTAAGAGATATAACTAGAAGGTTTCAGTATTTATTCCGGACAAATCGGAAAATTATTGCTTTACAGGACTATTTTTTGCCCAAATGAACATTGGGACCTGAAGTGGGAGGCGAAGCCACGCCACTACCGCGACCGTGGTCCAGCCTCCATCAAGCTGTTCAAAGGCAACCACCAGTTCCCTATCCAAACCACCCCTAGGACTATCACGGTCAGTCGCGGTGCCCACCACTTTTGTTTCCATAATCCCCACGCGCACAGCAACTCAAAAGCCCCACTGAGCAGCGTCCAAAAGAGTGCTGATCCAATAAATGGAGGAATCAGCGCATAAAACACATCGGGTTTAACAAAATGAACAATCCCACTGAAAGTGAATGCGCCAATCAGGAACTTCGTTCCGAATGGCATTAGGAAACGTCCGTGATGTGAAAATTCTGGAAGGATCGACTTGGTGTTGGACCACGCTGATTTTGATATCGCGAGCCGTACACATTTGAACCGTAAGGATGTTCTGACGCAGAAGACATCTTGATAAAACAGAGTTGTCCGATTTTCATACCAGGCCAGAGCGTCACGGGAAGATTCGAAACATTGCTGAGTTCAAGCGTCACATGCCCTGAAAACCCTGGATCAATGAACCCCGCAGTTGCGTGGGTGAGGAGTCCCAGACGTCCAAGTGATGACTTTCCTTCAACACGTGCAGCAATGTCATCTGGCAGAGTCACAACTTCAAAGGTGCTACCAAGTACGAATTCACCAGGATGCAATACGAAGGGTTCGCTCGCTTCCACTTCAACAAGTCGAGTCATATCTTGTTGGTCTTCTCGAGGATCAATGAATTGATATTTGTGGTTCTCGAAAGTTCTGAAGAATCTATCAAGGCGGATATCAACACTGGCCGGTTGCACCATATCTTCTGAATATGGCTCGAGTTTCACTCGACCGCTTGCAATCTCTTGTTTGATGTCTTTGTCTGAAAGTAGCACGGGTGGAGATTACTCCATCAGGGTTTCTAAATCCTCTAACTCTCGGGCTTTGGCAATTGCCGCTTCGAAGACTTCTTCGGTTTCTGCTCCAGCCACCGCTACTGCCTGGTTGAAGACAAAAAATGGCACACCTTGAATCTTCAACTGATCTGCGAGTTGCATGTCAAAGCTCACGATATCTTCATAGATATCGGATTCAAGAAGACTTCTAAATTGCATATTCGTAATTCCGACACTGAGTGCAAGTGGTTCAAGGTCCTCTGGTGTAAAAATAGGTAAAGCCTCTTCAAAGTACGAGCGAAATAGGAGTGTGAGCAATTCTTTCTGCACACCTACTGTTGCCGCAAGATGAAGGAGTCGATGGGTGAATCGCGTATTGCCATGAATGGTTTTGTCGAGGTGATACTCAAGTCCAACCCCAAGAGCGATTTCGCTCAGCTGCTGCATCATTCCTTTTGCATCTTCAACAGGAATCCCGAATTTTTCTGCTAAATGCGCAACTGCTAGTTTCCCATAATTCTCTGCCTGTTTATCGAGTTGAAA
>JAURLB010000219.1 GCA_030831445.1 Candidatus Nanopelagicales bacterium
CACTTTGCCCGCGATAAACCTAGGTCTTCCTAAAGGCCCGCCGCCAACTTTGGCACCCCGCAGAAAAACTCGTCAGATCATGGTTGGCAAGGTTGCGGTAGGTGGCGATGCGCCAATCTCTGTGCAGTCAATGACCACCACACCAACTACAGATATCAATGCAACCCTGCAGCAAATTGCCGAGCTGACTGCGACCGGCTGTGACATTGTTCGCGTGGCGGTTCCTTCTCAAGATGACGCAGATGTTCTAAGAATCATTGCTAAGCGCAGCCAGATTCCAGTGGTTGCAGACATTCACTTCCAGCCCAAGTATGTCTTTCAGGCGATTGACGCTGGCTGCGGCGCAGTCCGAGTGAACCCAGGAAATATCCGCAAGTTTGATGACCAGGTAGGTGCAATCGCAAAGGCTGCCAAGGACGCCGGAATATCACTTCGCATTGGCGTGAATGCTGGATCGCTTGATCCACGTTTGCTTGAGAAGTATGGCAAGCCAACCGCAGAGGCTTTGGTTGAGTCCGCCGTGTGGGAGGCCAGCCTTTTTGAAGAGCACGACTTTCACGACTTCAAGATTTCCGTGAAGCACAACGACCCCGTAGTCATGGTGAAGGCTTATCAGTTGCTCTCTGAGCGAGGCGACTGGCCGCTGCACCTCGGTGTTACTGAGGCTGGACCTGCTTTCCAGGGAACCATCAAGTCTTCGGTGGCCTTTGGAGCACTTTTGGCCCAGGGTATTGGAGACACCATTCGAGTCTCCCTCTCGGCACCCCCGGTAGAGGAGATCAAGGTTGGTTCGCAGATCCTGGAGAGCCTAAACCTTCGCCCGAGGAAGCTGGAAATTGTTTCATGCCCCTCCTGTGGTCGAGCTCAGGTTGATGTTTACAAGCTTGCAAATGACGTAACCGAAGGTCTTCAGCACCTCACTGTTCCAATTCGCGTTGCCGTGATGGGCTGCGTTGTGAATGGTCCTGGTGAGGCCAGAGAAGCTGACCTGGGAGTTGCTTCCGGAAACGGCAAGGGCCAGATCTTCGTCAAGGGTGAAATCATCAAGACCGTCCCAGAGGACGAGATTGTTGCAACCTTGATTGCCGAAGCAAACCGCATTGCGGCAGACATGGAGACCGCAGAGGTCGGAAGCGTGACTGTTAGCGTCAGCGAGTAGCTAACATTGAGCCCATGCTCTACCGCCTCAGCAACCTATTTGTAAAGACCCTGCGCGAGGACCCCAGCGATGCTGAGGTCGACAGCCACAGACTCCTGGTTCGCGCCGGATACATTCGTCGCGCTGGCCCTGGTGTATTCACCTGGCTACCGCTGGGTCTGGCGGTTAAGAATCGAATTGAGCAGATCGTCCGCGAGGAAATGAATGCTGCCGGTGCCCAGGAAGTCTTCTTCCCAGCACTTCTGCCAAAAGAGCCATATGAGGCAACCGGCAGATGGGACGAATACGGAGACAACATTTTCCGTTTGAAGGATCGCAAGGATGCGGATTACCTTCTGGCTCCCACCCACGAAGAGGTCTTTACCTTGTTAGTGAAGGATCTCTACAGCTCATACAAAGAGCTCCCGCTGAGCATCTATCAGATTCAGAACAAATATCGCGATGAAGCTCGCCCCAGGGCAGGTCTTTTGCGCGGTAGGGAGTTCGTGATGAAAGACGCCTACAGCTTTGACGTCACGGACGAAGGTCTTGAAGCGAGCTACCAGGCTCAGCGTGCCGCCTACGAAAAGATCTTCACTCGATTGGGTCTTGAGTACGTGATCGTGAAGGCGGATGCCGGAGCCATGGGCGGATCCAAGTCCGAGGAGTTTTTGAATCCCTCGCCGATTGGCGAGGACACATTTGTTCGCTCCAAGGGCGGTTTCGCTGCCAACGTTGAAGCGGTTCAAACCCAAGTTCCTCCTCACGGTGAAGTTTCCGCATCGCCAGCACTCCAGATCGCCGATACGCCAAACACACCAACGATTGAAACGCTTGTCGATCTTTTCAATGCCCGCACCGATCTTCAACGCAAAGATCGAACCTGGACTGCCGCTGACACCTTAAAGAATGTCGTTTTCAAAGTGATCTCTCCAACTGGCGAACGCTCACTCTTAGCGGTTGGCGTGCCAGGGGATCGTGAAGTGGACTTGAAGCGACTAGAAGCAGCAATACATCCACTCGAAGCAGAAATATTGAGCGATGAAGACTTCTTGAAAAATCCTGAGCTGGTCAAAGGCTACATTGGGCCCACCATACTTGGCGAAAAAAGTGCGAGTGGGATTCGCTATCTTGTCGACCCAAGAGTTGTGAACGGTTCACTGTGGATATCCGGCGCGAATGAATCAGGGAAACACGCATACAACCTCATGATGGGGCGTGATTTTTTTGCAGATGGAACGATTGAAGCGGCAGATGTGCGCGACGGAGATGCATGCCCAACTTGCAACACTGGTGTACTTCGGGCGCAACGTGGAATTGAAATTGGACACATATTTCAACTAGGACGAAAGTACGCTCAAGCACTCGAACTTTCAGTCCTCGATGAACAAGGTAAGCGTGTGACACCAACCATGGGATCTTATGGAATTGGTGTATCAAGACTTGTGGCGGTCGTGGCAGAACAAAGTCACGATGAAAAAGGATTGATTTGGCCACGCGAAATTGCGCCTGCGGATGTTCACCTAGTGGTAGCTGGAAAAGATGAAGAAATTTTTGTCGCTGCAGACGCATTGTCAGAACAACTAGAACGCGTGGGAATCGAAATCTTGATCGATGATCGCCGGGGAGTCAGCGTCGGTGTGAAGTTTAATGATGCTGAACTCGTTGGAATTCCATCTACAATTGTGGTTGGCAAGAAACTTGACACAAGTGAAATCGAAGTAAAGAATCGTCGTACGTCCGAAGTGACTGTTGTGAGCATCAACGATATTGACAAGTTACGAGACTTGATTCTCAATGCCTGATCTGACCTTATGGGTCTTCATTGCTTTGCTATGTGCTGCATTTGCTGCTGGTTGGCTTGATGCGATTGGGGGAGGGGGCGGCCTCATTCAACTCCCAGCGCTCTTAATTGCCCTTCCAGCAGACGCAACGGCGTTGGCATTAGGAACCAATAAAGTAAGTAGCATCGTTGGCACAAGCGCGGCGGCTAGAAATTACTCTCGTACGATAAAGCCAAATCCACAACTTCTAAAACCAATGTTGCTTGGCGCATTTCTTGGTTCGTTTTCAGGGACACTGATTGCTGTGACCTTGCATCCAGAAGTGTTTCGACCCATTATTTTTGGTGTGCTTTCTGTCATGTGGATTGTGACACTTAAGATTGATGTGAAAAGAGAACAACCGCAACACAAAGACCATTGGGGTTTTGGGATTTCATTCCTCGCATGTTTCGGGATTGGCTTTTATGACGGAGCAATTGGACCTGGTACTGGCATTTTCTTAATCTTGTTACTTGTACTTCAATATGGCCTTTCATTTCTTCAAGCATCAGCGTCGGCGAAGTTCATCAATATTGCTACCAACGCTGCTTCCATCGTGGTGTTTGGAGTCACCGGAAATGTTTGGTGGCTCCTTGGAGGAGCAATGGCTTTGGCGAATCTCCTAGGTGGCATGGTTGGGTCAACTTTGGCGATTCGTAAGGGTTCTGACTTCGTCCGAAAGTTTCTGCTGTGGGCAATCGGCTTAATACTTCTTCGCTTTGGTCTTGAATTTTTGGGATTTTTCAACCTTTGATTTAGACTTTCCTTCTCATAACTGAAAAGGGTGCACGATGGTTGATGCAGATGCTGTGCGGGACTATTTAGATAGTGCACTTTCAGGTGAATCATTCTTCATCGATAATGTGATTGCTCAAAAAGCTGGTAAACGAACTCTCTTGACGATTGCTCTCGATTCCTTTTCGCCTTTGACACTTGATGAGATTGCCAGAGCCAGCCGAATTGTCGATGGCATTCTTGAAGATTCTGATGTGGTAGGCGCACAGCCCTACACCCTTGAGGTTACGTCCAGAGGGGTGGAGGCAGGCTTAATAAAGCCGCACCATTTCATCCAAAGCATCTCGCGACTTGTAAAAATCACCACTCTCACCGGTGAAGAACTCACGGTTCGAATTCAGGATGCAAACCAAGATGCATTAACGACAGACGACGACGATGTGATTGAGTATCATGATATTCGCTCAGCCATGGTGCAAATCGAATTTAATCGAAAGTCCGAAGATGAAGATTAATATTCGCGAACTCATCACAATTTCTCAGCAGCTCAATCTGGAACTTGGCACGTTTGAGCGAACTGTTAAGGAAGCAGTTTTGCTCGCATACCTGCGCCACCGACATCTCATTGAACAATTTGCCAAGCCCCAGCTCAATTTGCCGTACAGAATTGGCAATGAAACGATTGACGTGTTACTCGATATTGATTCAGGTGAGGTTCAGATTCAAAAAACCATTGTCAATGATTTGGGTCAGTACATCACGGACATAGACACACCCGAAGGCTTCGATCGGATTATGAGTGCGGCTGCACGCAGTGCTGTGATGGCAGGGTTTCGCCAACTGAAAGATATTTCAACAATGGCTGAACTTGAATCAAGAATTGGAACTATGGTGAGTGGAGTCATTCAACAGGGATTGGACAAGAACGTCGTTCAAGTTGATCTTGGACCAATTGAGGCGCAGCTTCCACCTGCCGAGCAAGTTCCAGGGGAAACCTATGAGCACGGAAAACGAATAAAAGTATTTCTCGTGACGATTCGACAAATGTCAAATGGGTTGCAAGTTATTGTCTCGCGAACCCATCCAGGGTTAGTGCGTGAATTGTTTAAATTAGAAGTGCCCGAGATTGCGAAGGGTATTGTTGATATTCGTGAAGTTGCTCGTGAAGCCGGTGCACGAACGAAGATTGCAGTGGTGAGTAACGATCCAGCAGTTGCGGCGAAAGGTAGCTGCATCGGCCCCATGGGAGCACGGGTCAACAATGTCGTTGCAGAACTCGGCGAAAAGATTGACATTGTTGATTTCAGCGAAGACCCAGACGTCTTTGTCGCAAATGCTCTCTCGCCAGCACGAGTGCAACGCGTGGATGTAATCGATCTTCCCGGAAGGGTTGCTCGCGCATTTGTACCCGACTATCAGCTCTCGCTAGCAATAGGCAAAGACGGACAAAATGCCCGGCTGGCCGCTCGATTGACAGGCTGGAAAATCGATATTCGCCCCGATACTGACCCGCTTTTTAGTGAAACGGTGTCCACCTTGCAAGAAGAGGGGTAGCATTGACCATTAGTTACTCGTACACCCCACTGCGCACCTGCGTTGGATGTGGTGAGCGAGCGGCGCAAAACGAACTCATCCGATTCTCGGTCCATGCTGGGAAACTCACATTCGGAGAGTCGAACGCGGGACGAGGTGCATACCTCCATCCGCGGGAGCTTTGCTGGCAGACTGCAAGTCGCAGAAATGCGTTTGCACGGTCTTTCAAGGGCTTTATCGACATCTCCGAGATTGAGATACATCGGATTCTTCAGGCGCAAGGAGCGTAGACGGAAATGAAGAACAGATGAGTACCCGATGAGCACGGTCAACCCGATCGTGCTGAAAGCTGCGCCCGACTTCTAATCCTTGATATCGGGCCGAACAAGGAAGCAAAGTGTCAAAGGTCCGAATTTATGAACTAGCCAAAGAACTTGGCGTTGATAGCAAAGTAGTTGTCGCAAAACTTGCTGAACTTGGTGAGTTCGTTAAAGGTGCATCATCATCAGTTGAAGCACCCGTAGCCCGCAAACTTCGCGAGGCAATGCCTGCCCAGCCGGCATCGGCACCAGCCGAACCAAAAACTCCAGCCAAGAAAAAAGAAACGGCAAAACCGACTCAGCCAGCTGAAACTGTTGAAGTTGTTGAGGAAACTCCCGCGCCTACACCTGGCCCTGCAGCGAGACCTACGCCTGCAGCAAATCCAACTGCGTCTACTCCACCTACGCCAGGACCTAAACCGAGTCCTGGTCCAAAGCCAACTCCTGGTCCAAAGCCAACTTCAGGTGCTACTCCAACACCGGGAGCGATGCCACCACGACCTGCAAGGCGTGGAAACAATCCATTTGCTGAACCTCAAACTCGCGCTCCACGAACTGGCAATGCTCCGTTTACCGCTCCAAAAGATATGCCACCGCGTCCAAGAGGAACTAGGCCAGAGACGCGCACTGACAAACCTCGTACGGGACAACCACGAACTGACCGACCTGTTCGCGGCGGAAAGCCAACCGGTGGTATCGGTAGCAAACCGGCTTTTCCAGCATCAGCCCCTCCACGCGGTGCAACCGGCGGAAGAGGAAATGCTGCTGGCGCTTTTGGCCGCGGCAAACCCGGTGGTAAGGCGAAGAAATCTAAACGTACGAAACGACAGGAATTCGATAATTTAGTCGCTCCAGTCCTTGGAGGAGTTCAAGTTTCACTTGGGCAAGGTGCAACACTTCGTTTGCCACGTGGTGCATCGTTAACTGATTTTGCAGAAAAGATAGGTGCAAATCCTGCAGCTCTTGTGACAATTTTGTTCAAGATGGGTGAATTGGTAAATGCAACGCAGTCTGTTGATGACGACACGTTGCAATTACTTGGAAGTGAATTGCAGTATGTGATTGAAGTTGTATCGCCGGAAGATGAAGACAGAGAATTGCTGGAATCATTTGATGTTGAATATGGTGGCGAAGAAGATGAAGCGGATCTAGAAGCGAGACCACCTGTGGTCACTGTTATGGGCCACGTTGATCATGGTAAAACGAAACTACTTGACGCAATTCGCAACACGAATGTCATTGCAGGTGAAGCAGGCGGTATTACCCAACACATTGGTGCATACCAAGTCTTGACGACACATGAAGGTATTGATCGAGCAATCACGTTTATCGATACACCTGGTCACGAAGCATTTACTGCAATGCGTGCCAGAGGTGCGAAAGTAACAGATATTGCAGTACTCGTTGTAGCGGCAGATGATGGTGTGAAACCACAAACGATAGAAGCGTTAAATCACGCTCAAGCCGCTGATGTTCCAATTGTGGTTGCAGTGAACAAGGTTGACAAAGAAGGCGCCGACCCAATGCGAGTTCGGACTCAGCTCACGGAATATGGCCTTGTAGCGGAGGAATTCGGCGGCGATGTTATGTTCGTCGATATCTCAGCACTTCGAAGTCTTGGATTGCCTGAACTGTTGGATGCAATTCTTTTGACTGCGGATGCGGCTATCGATTTACGCGCAAATCCAAATCAAATGGCGCAAGGTGTTGCGATTGAAGCACACCTCGATAAAGGGCGCGGTCCCGTGGCAACTGTTTTGGTGCAGCGCGGAACGCTCCGACCAGGCGACTCAATTGTTGCAGGCGAAGCATTTGGTCGTGTTCGAGCAATGCTCGATGAAAACGGCGACTCCGTTGAACTTGCCGGTCCGTCTCGGGCAGTGCAGGTGCTTGGACTCACCAGCGTTCCAGGTGCTGGTGACACATTCTTAGCGGTTGAAGAAGATCGAATTGCACGCCAGATTGCCCAGACTCGCGCTGCTCGTGAGCGAAACGCACAACTTGCGAAACGTCGAGCTCGCAGAACTCTTGAAGACTTCTTGGCATCAGTAGAGAAGGGGCAAGTGCAAGAACTCAAACTCATTCTTAAGGGTGACGTTTCAGGTTCAGTTGAAGCTCTTGAAGATGCGTTGTTGAAAATAGAAGTTGGACATGAAGATGTTGTTCTACGCGTGATTCATCGCGGTGTCGGCGCAATCAATCAAAGTGACGTCACTTTAGCGGCCGCTTCAGATGCAATCGTGATTGGTTTTAACGTTCGTCCAGAAGGACAAGTTCGTGACCTTGCCGAACGCGAAGGTGTTGAGATCCGCTATTACTCCGTTATCTACGCAGCAATTGAAGAGATTGAAAAAGCACTGAAGGGTATGCTCAAACCTGAATACATTGAAGTGCAGCTGGGAAGTGCTGAAGTTCGCGAAGTATTCAAGTCTTCAAAAGTTGGAACTATCGCAGGATGTATGGTCAAGGATGGTGTTATCAAGCGAAACACCAAGGCCCGTCTACTTCGAGATTCAGTCGTTGTCGCTGATAACTTAACAATTGATTCGCTTCGAAGATTTAAGGACGACGCAACTGAAGTTCGAGAAGGTTTTGAATGCGGTATCGGATTAGGGACTTTCAATGACATCAAGGTTGACGACATCATTGAAACCTGGGAGTTGAAAGAAAAGCCACGTAGCTAGGACCAGCGATGAGCGAAAATGCACGAGTTCGACAAGTTGCGGAACGAATTCGAGAGATAGTTGCCGAAGCAGTTGAGATGCGGGTGAAAGACCCGAGGCTCGGTTTTGTCACTATTACCGCCTGTCGACTTACTCATGATTTTCGCGATGCGACCGTATTTTTCACAGTCTACGGCGATGAACTTGAACGAAGTGAAACTCTTGATGCTTTGAGGGCCGCGAAAGGCAATATTCGAACGGAAGTTGGCAAACGCTTGGGCTTGAAGCACACACCGAGCATCACGTTCATGCTCGATGCGTTGCCGGAAACCAGTGCGCATCTCGAGGGATTATTGAGTGAAGCCCAGAAGCGTGATGAAGAAATCGAGGCATTACGAAAGAGTGCGCAACCTGCAGGTGAAGATAACCCTTATAAGAAAGAGTTATGAAAAGCGGTTTTGCCTTCATTGATAAACCCAGTGATATGACGTCACATGATGTGGTAAATCAGGTGCGGCGAAGTGTCGGCACCAAAAAAGTAGGGCATGCAGGCACATTAGATCCTTTCGCAACTGGACTTCTTATTTTGGGAGTCAATAAAGCAACTCGGCTACTTGCATTCTTGCTTGGTCTAGACAAGTCCTACATTGCAACTATGCGTTTAGGGGAAGTGACCGATACCGACGACTTGACAGGTACCGTTGTATCAAAAACAAGCGCTTTCGATTTAGATGAGGTAACAATCCTCAAGGCAGTTACTGCCCACATTGGTACGCAGATGCAAATGCCAAGTACCTACTCAGCAAAAAAAGTTGATGGTGTGAGGGCTTACGAAAAAGCCCGTAGAGGTGAAGACGTTAGTCTGACGCCAAAGCAAATCACTATCAGTAACATTTCGAATGTACGAATTCAAAAAATGCATGATGGGATTGACGTCGAATTCGAAGTCTCATGTTCGAGTGGAACATACATTCGAGCCCTTGCGAGAGATGTCGGACAAGAACTTTTGGTGGGCGGACACCTCAGGGCTCTTCGTAGAGTCTCCATAGGTGCATTTTCGATAGCAGAGGCAACAGTATTGAATCGATTAGCATCCGTTCCATGCAGGAGATTTGTCAGAAAGTTATGCCGGTACATCAAATTGATTCCCAAAGTATGAGTAACGTTCGATACGGTAAACCTCTTGAACTTAATGTTGCGGCAGGTGTTAACGCTTTAATCTACGATGATGAAGTGGTCGCAGTTATCGAAAAGCAAGATGACATGATTTTTTACAGGGCAGTATTGGCTGACGTATGAACGCACGAGTTGTAGCAATTGGAGTTTTTGATGGTGTTCACATAGGGCATCAAGAACTCATTCGGCAGGCGAAAAATTCCGCTACAAGTAGAGAAATAGCGCTGACTGCGCTCACCTTCGATCCGCATCCGATGAACATTGTGAAGGGTATTTCCGTTGAACACATTGCGACGCTGAATCAACGTAAGACGTGGCTTCGATTGCTTGGTGTAGACGACGTCTATGTATGCGAGTTTACTCGTGAACGCTCTATGCAGTCAGCGGAGGAGTTTGTAGAGTCTGTGTTGATCTCAGAATTGCAGGCAGATGTCGTTGTGGTAGGCGAAGGTTTTCGTTTTGGCCACAAGGCTTTGGGTACGGCCAGCACATTTAGAAATTACGGAATAGAAGTTCTAGAGGTACCTCATACTTTGTATGGTGATGCAAGAGTTTCTTCAACACGAATTCGCTCTGTCGTGATTTCTGGTGATATGGATGCTGCAGCAACGATGCTTGGTAGAAATTTTGAAGTGGAAGGCACTGTAGTTGAAGGATTCAGACGTGGACGGGAACTTGGCTTTCCAACTGCAAATGTGAACTATGAATCGTCACTGGTGTTACCTCGCGATGGGGTATACGCAGGGTATTTGAGAGCAGAAGCGCACTCATGGCCGGCTGCAATTTCAATTGGATACAACTCGACATTTCAAGCCGAGAAACGAACTCTTGAGGTGTATGCGCTCACCGAGCAATGGCTAGATCTCTATGACAAAAGTGTCCAAGTGGAGTTTGTTGATTTTGTTCGACCCATGCAGACATACAGTGGGGCAGACAGTCTCATCGAAGCTATTGAGGCCGATGTTTTGAGCGTAAAAAGTGCCCTCAATTTGGGATAACTGGCTGAATTGATTACGATTCGCTCGTTCATAGAACTTGTCGATATTCTGGTCGGACGCCTGGAAATCGAGACTGAACGCGTTCGAGGAGATAAACATGGCAAAGTCATCGCCAGATACTTTAGACAAAAAATCTCTCATGGCAGAGTACGCCCGCTTTGAAGGCGACACTGGAAGCCCAGAGGTTCAAGTTGCAGTGCTTACAAGTCGAATCAATCACTTGACCGAACATCTCAAGACGCATCAACACGATCATCATGGTCGTCGTGGATTGTTGTTGATGGTTGGCCGACGACGTCGACTTCTGCAATACCTACAAAAAATTGATATCAATCGATACCGCGTATTGATTGAGAAGTTGGGTATTCGCCGCTAACGGTTACGAAGCCAAAACTATTAGGCCGCGGAGTTGGTCGGTCCTCGGTAGTGGCATTCCAGTTTGTTGGCGTGCTTCGATCGATGATCGGCAGCGACCTCCGCACAAGTAAAGGAGTTTGCCCGTGTCGGGTATATTTTCACAAGATG
>JAURLB010000220.1 GCA_030831445.1 Candidatus Nanopelagicales bacterium
ACGCCCAATCCGTACCGCTCAACTCCCCCTTGCACAGCGACAATGCGGGATTTTTCTGTTTGATCGATTTCCACGGGGTTTATCAAACTTGCAATACTGATAGCAATAAACAGAAGTGAAGACATTAACTTGGTTCTGCGACTCACCAACCCTTGTATTCCTAACCCAACAAATGCGGCCACGTACAACACAATCAGAGTCACCAGTAATTGAGGAAATGCCCGATGTATAACCGCGAAGGGAGTTTCGATGAATATCAGCCCATACTGGAGCCAACCAAAGCCACCGAAAGGAAAACTATCTCTGACATTCTCGAACAATGTCAGCGTAAGAACAAAGAATATTGCTCTTTCGAATTGCTTTTCGATGTAACTAGAGATTAATGAGGCAAGGAATATCGGAGTGAGACAGAACATGCTCACAGCAAGAACAATATCTAATCCGACAATGTCCAGCCAGAAAAGGGCAACGATGAACTGAAGCAATCCAAAGCTTGTCCATAACACCACCCACTGTTTCTTAGATGCAGATGAACTTAGCATGAACATCGAAATAAGCGTTATGAGAATGGTGATTAATGGGAATTGCAATTGAAAACTCAGCCCAGCAATTGCTCCGAGCCCTAATGCGAGTAGGTAGCGCATGTTAGTGAACGACGATGAGGTTTCGTGGTCGATTGTTGCAATTGATAGGACCATTTGACGTGCTAATAACGATGTCTTCAATGCGCGCGCCGTATTTGCCTTCTATGTAAAAGCCAGGTTCGATGCTGAAGGCATTACCTTCAACCAGTTTGTGCTTATTTCCCTGAACGATGTATGGGTCCTCGTGAGTTTGTAACCCAATACCGTGTCCAGTCCTATGAATAAAATAATCAGATAAATCTGCTTCTTTTAAGATATTACGAGCGATACTATCGAGGTCTTCGCATGAAACCCCTATCAAGGATCCATCAACTGCTTTGATTTGAGCATTTTGGAGGATGTCGTAGTAATGTTGAAATGTTGGATCAATCTGTTTCACAACATAAGTTCGTGTGCAATCACTGCAGTATCCGCTGGGCATCGTGCCACCAATATCAACCACGACAACATCGCCCTCTTCTAGAATTCGATCCGAAACTTCGTGGTGAGGAGAAGCGGAGTTAGGTCCACTAGCAACGATTACAAAATCTACCGTCTCATGACCAGATTCGAAAATTAAGGCTTTGATATCTTCCCCGATTTCGCGTTCAGTGCGACCTAGAAATGCCATAGCACTCACTTGTTCGTGAACCCAATCAATTGCTCTACCTGCCTCTACCAAGGCCGCTATCTCTGCTTCAGATTTCACGGTTCGAACAACATTTATGAGCGACGTCGCATCAATGAAAGTCGAATTTGCCATGTGTCCTTGGAATTTCAGCAATTTCTCCGACCACATATAGGGATCTACTGCAACAGTCCCGGAAGCGATAGTTGATACTATGTCTATAGCGTTATCAGTTTCCGAAAAACTTTCAATCTCGCATTCAATCTTGACATGTTCTTTAGCAAGTATGAACTCCAGTCTTGGAACGATCATTTTAGGTATTCCAACCGATGGAAGCATCAAAAGTGTAAGCCGCTCTAGTGGTAAGGCTTTATAGCCTGTTACGTATCTGAAATTGGGGCTAGGCGTCAAGAAAAGCCAATCAATCCCTTTGGCGGTCATTTCTTCCTGGAGTGCTGCAACGGTTTTTGTCATAGGCTTACGGTACTAGAGACCCAAAGGGAGTGGAATGGCAAGGACAATCGTCGTTGATATTGCCACAATGTACTACCGAAGTTTCTATTCTTTGCCCGATACGATTGTTTCGCCAAAGGGTGAACCTATTAACGCAATACGTGGATCTCTCGACGCATTGTTCATGTTTATTGAACGCTATCAGCCATCAAACATCATTACCTGTTGGGATTATGACTGGCGCCCCGATTGGCGCGTGGAGTTGATTGATAGTTATAAAACAGCGAGAACTGAAGATGATGGCGGTAGCACTATTCCGGATTCCTTGAGTGACCAGGTTGAGATACTTCATGATCTATTGATAGAAATCGGTATGCCTGTTGTTGGAATCGACGGATTTGAATCTGATGACATCGTTAGCCACTTTGCAAGACAAATTTCCGAACCAGTCGATATTGTTTCAGGCGATAAAGACCTATTCCAATTGATTGACGATTCCGTGCAGAATCGTGTGCTCTACATCGGAACTGGATTCTCCAAACACACGCAAGTTGACGACACGTACCTCCTTGATCGTTATGGCATCAAGGGCAGTCAGTACGGTGATTTTGCAGTTCTGCGAGGCGACGCATCGGATGGATTACCAGGGGTAAGAGGAATTGGTGAGAAAACAGCCAGCGCACTTATTGCTGAGTTCGGCACACTTGATGAGGTATTGAAAGCTGCCACACAAGGAGATTCCCGTATAAAACCAAAGGTGACATCTTCCTTACTCGAACATAGTGACTATATAGAACGAGCGAAAGAAGTTGTGCTACTAAATAAGGATCTTGATGTAGCGATACCTAAAGTGAAGTCAGTCAGTGCCACTACGATTGTTGAAGAACTAGGATTACAAAGACAATTGAGTCGTTGGCAGCAATTGCAAGATTTATTCTTCGAAGTCTGAAACCACCAAAATTCCACGCTTGAGTGACTTAATCGATTGATGTGCGAGATCGGATGTTACAGGAAGATTGAGTCGTGAAATTTGTTCCAAAAGATCCAAAAGTCGACGCATCGAACGAACAAAGTCTCCTGCTGAAATTTCAGACTTGGACAGCAACTCCGTTAGGCGAACTCCTTTGGCCCATTGGTACACAGTCCAAGCGAAACCTTGATCTAGTTTTTGGCCAGAGTGATAGCCATGAATATCTTCAACAGTAGAGATACTTTGAGAAATCCCGTGTATTTCTGCATACAATTCTTTGAACTCTGGGTGGTGTAATCGAGGGCCTCGCTGATCTCGGTCTGCTCGTGACTCAAAGACAAGTGTGCTCATAAGAGCCGCAAAGAGATGCGAATCAGTATTCGAAAAATCTAGTGCCTGGAGTACCTGCGCAAGAAGTAAATCCGACTCCGTGTGAATACGTTTCAAAAGCTGAGCGGAATCATTCAGTTGGTATCCATCTTCGGTCGTATGGAGGTATCTCAAATCCAAAAGAATCTTGATAATTCGTTCAAAATCTTGACGAAGAACATTTGTTCTTCGCTGAATTGAATTATCTAGTCGTTCCTTATCTCGCTTGGCTTGTATCCACCGCTCCCCCCACCGAGCGTGTTGATCTCTATCTTTGCAACTGTGACAGGGATGGTTTCTCAATTCGATACGCAATGAGTCTAAGTCCACATTAATGCCTTTTGAAGTTCCACTGAATTGCCAAAGTTGTTGGAGTACGTCACCTGCACGTTTTGGATTGAAAGATTCTTTGAGCCGAATTTTTCCCAGTACTACTGGTTGACCTTGAAGTACCGACGTTTTACCTTTCGCATCGATAATGTAATACGTACTCTTACCGCGCGAATCCTTTCGCGCATGCGTCACTATTGCGGGCAACGAATGTCTGCCGCGCGACAACTCAACTACGTCTCCACGTTGGTATTGAATTGTGTACGGACTCTTACCCTTCTCCAAATCAGTAATTCGCCTACGGATCTCCATATACTGCTGAAAATCGCCCTGATCACACGTCATTGCCTCGAAGAAACCTTCGATTCCTTCATTGTGCTTGTTGCGTTCAATGAGTAGTTTGGCAACAGACTTATCTGCCTGATATTGCGCGAAGGATCGTTCAAGTAAGGCACGAGAATGTTCGAAACCAAGGGTCGAGAGAATATTTACTGCCATTGAGTATCCCGGTTTGAACGACGAGCGAAGTGGATACGTACGGGTCGAAGCGAGATTGCCGAGTGCTATGGGATCCAAATTCTGATGCCAAATTATGATGGAGTTTCCTTCAATATCGATACCACGTCTACCGGCTCTTCCTGTAAGTTGGGTGTATTCCCCCGGCGACAGCTGAACGTGTTGTTCACCATTCCATTTCGTCAACTTTTCAATGAGAACGCTTTTAGCTGGCATATTAATTCCGAGAGACAAAGTTTCCGTTGCAAACACTAATTTCAAATATCCCAGTTGAAAAAGTTTCTCAACAACTTCTTTGAATCGAGGAAGTAATCCTGCATGATGAGATGCAATTCCCGCCTCCAATGCCATTTGCCATCGATGCGCTTTTAATGCAACAAGATCATCTGAAGACAAGTCATCAATATATCCTTGGACAAAATTACGGATAAACTCAATTTCTTCATCTGATGTGAGCCGAAGGCCCTGGGAAATACATTCGTCGACAGCAGCATCACAGCCAGCTCTCGAAAAAAGAAAATAAATTCCCGGCAATAAACCCTCGTCGTCTAAAGTGTGAATGAGGTGCGACAGGCTCGGCGTGTGGCGAGAGTAGCCAAATCTTGACTTAGAACGGTTCGAACGGGCATCGTCATGAGCAAAACCAAGTAATCTTGGATTTACAATTTTCTTATCTTCATCGACAAACAGATCGTGAAGTCCTTGTTTGGTTGCAACATATTGCCACAGTGGGACAGGGCGACTCTCCTCAACAATAACCGAGAAATTTCCTCTCACATCCCCTAACCAATCACCGAATTCTTCAGCGTTGCTCACCGTCGCACTCAGGGCAATGATTTGGATGGATTGCGGCAGATGAAGAATCACTTCTTCCCAAACTGCTCCACGCGACCTATCAGCCAAGTAATGTACTTCGTCGAGTATGACGTACGCCAGACGATCAAGCGCAGATGAGGATGCGTAAATCATATTTCTTAAAACTTCGGTGGTCATTACAATGATTTCGGCGGTTGGATTGATGCTCATATCTCCAGTTAGCAACCCAATTTTGGACTCGCCATACGTTTCGCAAAGTTCTTGATACTTCTGATTTGAAAGCGCCTTGATCGGTGTCGTGTAATACGCACGAGTTGCAGTTTGTAATGCCAAGAAAACGGCGAATTCTCCAACAACAGTTTTCCCGGCACCGGTCGGTGCCGCTACTAAAACTCCGTCCCCCGACTCTAATTTCGTGCATGCCGAAAGTTGAAATTCATCTAAATCGAAATTTTTAGTTAGCTCATATTGCGAGAGAAACTTACTTTTTAAGGAAGTTTTGCGTTTATGGGCAAAATATTTATCAGCATAGCTCACGGAAGTATCACCCGAAGCGAATCTGGCGCCGCTTGGATTTCAAAAGTTCCATAGTCAAAAAATTCGCCATCTCCAAAAATAGGTTCTGAACTCGCAATCTCTACCCTTAAGTGACTAAACGTGAATGACTCCACAAGTTCATGCTGTACATGCGTGCCCTTGAATACTTTTGGGAAAATCCGCAAAAAAGTGGGCTTCGAGCACCGATTGACAATAATTGCAGAAAGTGAAGGGGCAAAGGGGTCAGCTTGTGGAACGACTTTCATTCCCGAACCGTATGAAGGTCCGTTTCCTATCGCCATCATCATGATGTTTCGTTTCGAATCCACACTATCTACAGAGATTGCCATATTGACTGGCTTGAAACTTCTTAGTCCAATTA
>JAURLB010000221.1 GCA_030831445.1 Candidatus Nanopelagicales bacterium
ACCTGAGGGTGAACAAGCATTGTGGCGCAGACAGGTTCTCAATGGAATCCCTGGGTACATTGCATTGCAGAACGTCACCTTGGCGGATGGAAACTCAATAACAATCGCTTTGGGTTGGACACAATCACCAGATAATGTGTACCTGAAGAGTGATATTTCGTTTCCGATAACAGGGTACGTCAGATACCCACAGTCATCTGGAATAAGCCCTGCTGACGTACCAGCATCGCAAGTGAATTACGTAAGCGAGTTGATGGCATCAACCAACTATGACTTCTATGTACAAAGTAAGGGCGCACCGGAAAATCTCTCAAGGTTGGTACTTCCTGAGACGCAATCTGGACCGCATCTTGGGTACGTTGGGCAGTGGATTCTTATTGGCATCGCATCGGTAGTTATCTACGTTATAGCGTTGCGCAGAATAAGAAGCGACTATGCGAGCGATATCAAGTCTTGATAGTCCTGATTCCAAAAATCTTCCACTCCGTCTGGAAGTAGTAATACGCGCTGCGGTTCGAGGGCTTCAACTGCACCCTGGTCATGTGTAACAAGCACTATCGCACCTTCGTATTCAGCTATAGCCCGCAATATTTCTTGCCTACTTACTGGGTCAAGATTGTTGGTGGGCTCGTCTAACAGCAAAACGTTCGCTCCAGAGACTACCAAGATGGCAAGTGCGAGTCGAGTTTTTTCGCCACCCGATAAGACACCTGCAGGCTTAAATACATCATCATTCGAAAAGAGAAACGAGCCCAATAAAGTACGTGCCTGCTGATCCGTCAAGTGCGGACTCTGCGACAAGAGATTATCCAAAACCGTTGCTGCAAGATTCAACGTTTCATGTTCTTGAGCGTAATAGCCAATTTTGGCTCCATGCCCAAAGAGAACTTCCCCGCGATCCGGTTCGTCAATCTCAGCAAGTAATCGCAAAAGTGTGGTCTTACCAGCACCATTGAGACCGAGTACAACTATGCGAGAACCCTTGTCGATAGCCAAATCAACAGATGTAAACACCTCATCTGAGCCATACGCCCTTGTTAAACCTTGGGCAGACAGCGGTACTTTTCCACAGGGCGCAGGTGTTGGAAATTTGATTTTCACTTTCTTTTCGTGCTGAAGCTCACCTTCAGTCGAATTCATAAGAGTTTCCGCTCTCTTCAACATTGATTGCGCTGTTCGAGCTTTGCTCGCCTTTGCTCGAAATCTATTGGCTTGATCTATCAATGTCTGCGCCTTATTTTCAGCATTCATGCGCTCGCGTTTACGTCTTCTTTCGTCTTGTTCCCTTTGGTCCAGATAATTTGACCACGTCAAGTTGTACACATCAATTGTGCAGCGAATAGCATCTAGATATAGGACACGGTTGACTGTCTTTTCGAGCAGTGCGATGTCGTGGGTAATCACGATAACTGCACCTTGATAATTTAAAATGAAATTTGTTAACCAAACAATTGAATCGGAATCGAGATGGTTGGTGGGCTCATCTAGAATCAAGGTATCAGCGCCTGAAAACAAAATTCGCGCAAGTTCTACGCGCCGCCGTTGACCACCGGAAAGTGTTTGCAATGGCTGTTGAAGTGCTTTGAGGGTGAGCCCCAGGCTCAGAGCAATTGAATTGGCCTCTGCCTGCGCTGCATAACCGCCGGCGACTAGGAATAGTGCTTCTGATTTTTCATACTCAACACTTGCTTTATTGAAAGTTTGCGCATCAGCCATCTGCAGTTGTGCCTGCTGCATCTTGTCTAAGTATTTATCAATATTTCGGGCTGAGAGAATCCGATTAATAGCACTGATGGTGAGATCCCCTGTGCGTGGGTCTTGTGGCAGGTAACCGATTTCGCCACCAACCTGTATATCTCCCGCTGTTGCTGGAACTTGCTTCGTTAGAACCTTCGTCAGTGTGGTCTTACCGGCGCCATTTCGACCAACAAGTCCAACCTTGTCCCCCGCCGCCACACGAAACGTCACTTCTGACATCAAGAGTCGGGCTCCGATGCGTATTTCTAGGTTTTGTACTGAAATCACAATGGCTAGATGTTAAAGCCAAGTGCTCGCATCATTTCTCGGCCATCTTCGGTGATTTTGTCTGGACCCCAAGGTGGCATCCATACCCAGTTAATTCGAAAATCTGCTACATGTCCATCCAGTGCAGCCCTTGTTTGATCTTCTATAACATCAGTCAGAGGGCAGGCCGCCGAAGTCAATGTCATATCGATGGTGGCTACATTGTTGTCATCTAGATGAACACCATAGACCAACCCTAAATCCACGACGTTAATCCCCAATTCTGGATCGACAACATCTTTCATTAACTCAAAGAGATCTTCAGAAGAAGGAATCTCGTCTTGACGAAGTTGCTGGATATCATTCATTGTTACTCCTCAGGTTTTGTAGCAAAGCATCTTTTAACGCCATCCACGGCAAGAGTGCGCATTTCACTCGAGCGGGAAATTGGCTGACACCAACAAACGCAATGGCGTCAGACAAACTTTCATCCTCGTCGGTTCCCTGTCCTTTGGATTGCATAAGGGCAAGGAATTCGGCTTCGAGGGCCAATACTTCTGTGGCAGGCTTGCCGTGAACTAATTCCCACATCATTGAAGCACTTGCCTGAGAAATGGAGCAGCCTGTGTTGTCATACGACACTCCAACTTTCTCATCCATAATTGCCGCGCGCAGAGTGATTTCATCTCCACAACTTGGATTTACATGGTGAACTTCTACGCCATTCTCGAGTGATATTCCTTTTCCCTGCGGGTGTCGATAATGTTCAAGGATTATCTCTTGGTACAGATTATCGATACTCATGAAACTCCAAAATAATCAAGCGTCCGAGTCACACCACTCACAAGCATTTCAACATCATGCTCATCGTTGTACAAGTAAAAAGAAGCACGTGTAGTCGCCGGTACGTTGAAATACGTGCAAATTGGCCACGCGCAGTGATGTCCAACTCGAACTGCAATCCCCTGCTCGTCCAGCACTTGACCAACGTCATGCGGATGCAAATCGGCAAGAGTGAATGAAATGATTCCCCCACGCTCTTGCAAATCTGTTGGTCCAATAATGTTTACTTGAGGAATCTGCATCAAACCCTCAAGTGCTAATTTCGTTAGAGCGAGTTCATGACGGTGAATCACTTCCATACCTATTTGTTCGAGGTAATCAACTGCAGCCGCAAGCCCAATAACTTCGGCTGCAGCTTGTGTGCCTGCTTCAAATCTTTGTGGAGCCTGAGCATATGTGCTTTTCTCCAACGTCACTTTCTCAATCATTGAACCGCCTGTCAGAAAGACAGGAGCACTATTGGGATCTTTCAAATAAAGGACTCCAACCCCGAGAGGCCCTAACATCTTATGCCCACTAAACACTGCAAAATCCACGTCTATGGACTTCACGTTCATTGTTAGATGAGGAACAGATTGGCAAGCATCTAGTAATGTCAACGCGCCTACCTGTTTGGCTCGATTGATGATTGAATTGACCGGATTAATTGTCCCTAAAAAATTGCTTTGATGAACAAATGAGACCACTCTGGTTTTGTTATTGATGATGCTTTCTAGATCACTGAGATCGAGGCGACCCTCAGTGTTTAGAGGGATGAATCGAAGTTCAGCGCCGGTCTTGAGCGCTAATTCTTGCCAAGGCACCAAATTTGCGTGATGTTCCATCTGTGTGAGCACAATTTCGTCACCAGCTTGCAATGCAAAATGCGGATTTTCAACCTGAATCCCTCGCTGCGCTTTGATTGTTTCATTTAGGAACATATATGTCACTGCGTTGATGGATTCTGTGGCATTCTTGGTAAAACATATTTCGTGTGATTGTGCTCCGATGAAATGCGCAATCTTCTCCCGTGCCGATTCGAACTCCACTGTGGCAGCTTCAGCTAGCGCATGCGCTCCTCGATGAATTGCGGCGTTTGTATTCTGGTAGAAGCGAGATACGGCATTAATGACGCTTTCGGGCTTTTGACTTGTTGCCGCGGAATCTAAATAGATCAATTCGCGATTTGCCCGCACCCTTTGAGAAAGTATGGGGAAATCACGCTTGACCGCGGCAACATCAATCATGCTTTTACTGCAAACTGTTCATATCCGGCGTTATCAATAGCCTCGGCTAGTTCTGCTCCGCCTTCAGCAACGATTTTTCCGTCAATAATGACGTGAACTTTGTCAACTGGAATCTGGCGCAGCAAACGAATGGTGTGTGTGATGAGAACGACTCCCATATCCGTCTCGGATTTAACTCGGTTCACACCATCGGAGACAATTTTGAGTGCGTCAACATCCAAACCTGAGTCGGTTTCATCCAAAATTGCGAATTTGGGCCTGATCAGTTCAAGTTGAAGAATTTCGTGGCGCTTTCGTTCACCACCCGAGAAACCTTCATTCACGTTTCTTTCTGAGAATGCCGGGTCAATCGACAACCCGTTCATGGCACCTTTCATTTCTGAAACCCATTCGCGCAATTTTGGCGCCTCACCCCTGAGCGCTGTTACTGCGGTTCGCAAGAAATTACTTACTGAAACTCCCGGAACTTCGACTGGATGCTGCATCGCTAGGAAAAGTCCTGCCTTTGCGCGCTCATCGACACTTAGCTCAAGGATGTTTACACCGTCCAATAACACCTCGCCTCCAGTAATTTCGTAACGAGGGTGTCCCGCAATGCTGTATGCGAGCGTAGATTTCCCCGAACCATTGGGTCCCATGATGGCGTGGGTTTCACCACTTTTGATAGTCAGGTTGATTCCTTTGAGAATTTGCTTTGCTTCATCCTCCATTAAAACCTGAACGGAAAGATCTCTTATTTCTAATGTACTCATTATTCGCCTATCTTGATTGATACGACAGCATCTTCGCCATCACCTTGGATTTTCGTTTCATACGTCTTTAACGCTTCTGATGCTGGAGGAGTGACGACTGAACCATCGCGCACATCAAACACAGCGCCATGTGCCCAGCACTCAATCTGACATCCCTTGATACTTCCCTCGGATAGTGAAACTTCTGCATGTGTGCAGGTGTCATCTATAGCAAAGAACCCTTCGTCAGTTCGTAGAATGAGAATATCTTTACTTTCGACAGTGAATTTAGCCATATTACGTTCACTTATGTCTCTGACCGAACACACTTCTACCCAATTAGTCATTGAAGAGCCCATCAAAGCGCGGATCGCTGTTTCCGAGACGCTTTTCAACTCCAGCAATCATGCCCAATCGAATATCCTCATCAGGAATTCGTGCTATTACGTCTGCCAAAAACCCTCGAACGACCAGACGCCTAGCTTGGGATTCGGGAACACCTCTCGACATCAGGTAAAAGAT
>JAURLB010000222.1 GCA_030831445.1 Candidatus Nanopelagicales bacterium
AGTTCATTCAACTCTGTAATGAGTCGCCCCAAGTTCGCATCATCCAACGCCGCCTCAACTTCATCCAGCACATAGAAAGGACTTGGTCGGGCTTTAAAGAGTGCAATGAGGAAAGCCACCGCAGTTAATGAACGCTCTCCACCTGAAAGTAGCGATAATCGCTTGAGTTTTTTGCCTGGAGGTCTCGCTTCAATGTCTACTCCCGCTAGAAGAATGTCTTCTGATTCGGTCAATACGAGTCGACCCTCACCTCCAGGGAAGAGCCGCTCGAAGATGATGGCGAACTCACGTTCAGTATCTACATACGCGGATTCAAGGACAGACGTGATTTTTTCGTCAACATCCTTGATGATTGCCATCAAATCATTCTTTGATTTGCGCAAATCATCAAGTTGTTCATTGAGGAACTTGTGACGTTCTTCCAGTGCGGAAAATTCTTCAAGTGCTAAAGGGTTGACTTTTCCAAGTAAATTCAGTGACTTCTCAGCAGCCTTTAAACGCTTCATCTGCTCTTCGCGAACATATGGGTAGGGCTCAGGAGCCGGTGCATTTGGGTCAACTTCATCACCAGGTGCTGCTGGCGTTGGTTCAACCAACACTGTTGGACCAAATTCTTGGATGAGAGTCTCCGCATCGAGCCCAAGTTCCTCCATGATCTTGTTTTCAAGATTTTCTACCTTGATGCGCTGCTCAGCACGAGCAACTTCATCTTTGTGAACGTCGCTGACGAGTTGTTCGAGCTCAAGCGAAAGTGTGCGAACACGTTGACGAGTGTCTGCCATTTCAAGATCACGAGCATCGCGAGTGAGTTCGGCCGCTGTACGAGTTTCGACCGCCGCTGCAATCGCATCCTCAAGGAGTGGCAATGCCACATCGAGTGCCTTCACAATTGCCTGGGCACTCGCAATTTGTCGCAACCGTTGCGCTTGACGCTGGGCATAGCGTTCACGCTTTTCTCGTTCTTCACGAACTTGGCGTTGAAGTGACTCAATCGAAGTGCTGAGGGCTGCCTCTCGCTCTTCACTCGTGCGCAATGCGAGCCTAGCTTCAACCTCTTGACTACGCTGAAGTTCAACGTCTGATTGCAAACGGTCTTTGTAAACCGTCGATATCACACTTTCTGTTGGACTCTGCTGGGCGTTCTGTAGACGTTCCTGAAACGCTCGCAATGAGTCAACATCGGCGTCAAGTGCTAACTGGGAATCCGCCACAGCACTTTGGAGCCGGACTTCTTGCTCGCGCGCAATTCGAACTTCATTGTTTAAATGTGAAAGTAACTGCGCAAGTGCGGCATACTCGGCATCCGATTCGTGCAATCCCGTGAGAGTGGAATCAAGTCGTTTCTGCTTTTCTTTCAGTTCTTCCCGTGCTTGTATTTGTTCAAATCCAATTCGCTCAATCTCATGATCAAGTTCTACTGCGCGAGCGCGACTATCTTGAAGCGCAGTTTGTAATTCCAGTAGGCCCGGAGCATGTTTCGAACCACCCGAGGTGGTCTTTCGACCAAGTACGTCCCCGTCACGAGTGACCGCTGTCGCATGCCCTCGCTCATTGACAATTGCTTTCGCTATTTCAATTGAATCAGTAATCACAACACTATGTAGTAGGTTGTGAACTGCAGTTCGTATGACTGCATCTGCTTCAATCACGTCAGTTGCCTTAATTGCGCCATCGGGCAATCGTCGACCAACGAGGTCTTCGCCCAAATCATTCGTGTTCGCGATAAGAAATGTAGCGCGCCCCGCTGACGTTCGTTTGAGATGTTCAACAGCGTGAAATGCACTCGTTACGTCGCTCACCGCAATTGCGTCAACAGCCTCGCCTAATGCTCGAGAAATTGCAACTTCGTAACCAGGGCGAACTCTGAGTAACCCCGCCACAGAACCCAACACGCCAGACACCTCACTACTCAGCGCCATGATGCGTTCTTCAGGGCTCGTGGAGTGCAGCGTCATTTCCAACGTTTCAATTCGGGCAAGTTGCGCATCTTTTGCCGAAACGGTATTCCGAAGTGCGGTTTCAAGTTCATCGATTTTTGCTTGTGCACTATCAACAAGTGCTTGAGCCGATTCGAAGGCATCATCAAGCGTGAGTTCACCAGCATTGAGCGATGCAACCTTTGCTTCTTCGGCCTTGAAATCTGTTTCAGCCGCAAGTGCTCGTTCATGTGCTGCCGCAATTTCGAGTTGCAAGCGCTCAATTTCTGCCTCTCGAGTCGCTATGCGCTGTTCGATTGCGTGAATTTGTCCTTCGAGTTTGACAATTCCTTCTCGATGGTCCGAGAGGGCTTGTTGCTTTTGCTCGATGATGCGGGATTCTTCAACTAAATCAGCCTCTGTCTGGGCTCTTCGCGCACTGATATCCTCTAAGAATGTTCGCCCCTCTTTTACCTCGCCTTGTAAACGGATGAGATCAATATTGAGCTCTCGCAATTGCGATTCAATCGCATCGGGATCAACGCCAAATACGATCGCTTCATCTTCTGCTTGGTTTCGGCTACGTTCTTGAGCAACTCTCAATGTTCCGAGATAACGCTCACGCAAACCGCTCAGCGTTAACCATACGTCATTGGCTGCATTAATTCGTGGCGCATCAGCTTTGATTTCAGCTTCCAACACAAGTTCGCGCGCACGTAAGTCTGACAGTTCGCTTTCCACGGCAGTGCGTCGCTCACGTAGTGCAGTTTCATCTGCGATTTCGGCATCGAGATTCTGCTTGAGTGTCAACAAGTCATCTGCGAAAAGTCGAGATTTCGAATCGCGAACTTCACGTTGGATGACATCTGCGCGGCGGGCAACTTCTGCTTGCTTGCCAAGTGGTGTGAGTTGACGCCTGAGTTCATTCGTTAGATCAGTGAGCCGAACAAGGTTTCCTTGCATGGCTTCAAGTTTGCGTAAGGTTTTTTCTTTACGTTTTCGATGTTTGAGAACTCCAGCCGCTTCCTCAATAAACCCACGTCGTTCCTGTGGGGTTGCCCGAAGAATTGAATCAAGTTGACCCTGACCCACAATGACATGCATTTCGCGACCGATACCTGAATCTGAAAGTAATTCTTGGATATCAAGCAATCGACATTGTTCGCCGTTGATTGCGTACTCTGATCCGCCACTTCGGAACATAATTCGCGAAATAGTTACTTCTTGAAATTCAATCGGTAATGCACCATCGGAGTTGTCAATTGTCAGTATGACTTCTGCTCGACCTAGTGCTCCGCGATCTGTGGTTCCAGAAAAGATGACATCTTCCATTTTGCCACCGCGCAGAGTCTTGGCACCCTGCTCACCCATCACCCACGAAAGCGCATCGACAACATTGGATTTTCCCGAACCGTTTGGACCAACGACGCACGTAATCCCAGGTTCGAATTCGAGGGTGGTTGTGGAGGCAAAGGACTTGAATCCCTTTAGGGTCAAGCTCTTGAGATACACCTAAGCTCCTTCACAAATCAGGGCAAACCCTACCGAGCGGTTCTCGGTTTTGGTTGGCAACGTGGGCAGCGGTAGGAGGAGCGGTTCGACCACGCTTCCCTGACAATCAACCTCCCACACCTGGAGCACGGCTCGTCCTCTCTGCCGTAGGCATTGAGCTCGAGTTCGAACCAGCCGCTCTCGCCATTCACATTCACATAGAGGTCATCAAAACTCGTGCCGCCAGCCTTGATGGCTTTTGCCATAACCTCCTGTGCCGAGAGAAGTAATGTTTCCAGTCGAGACTTCGAGAGACGATTTCCTGGCGTCAAATAGTGGACCTTCGCCAACCACAGGGCTTCGTCAGCATAAATATTGCCAACACCAGAAATGATGTTCTGATTGAGCAGCAGGCTCTTAATTCCAGCAGTGCGCTTGGACAAAGTCTTCAACACCGAATCAAGGTCGAATCTGGTATCAAAGAAATCTGGCGCAATATGAGAAACCGAAGCAGGGATGTCTCCTTGTAGCGTATCGAGATGAAGGCCACCAAATAGGCGTTGATCGCGAAACCGAATCTCGCGCGAGGCATTCTTTAATGCTATGTTGATGCGTACATGGGAATGCATTTGAGATGAATGTGGTTCGAGTAGGACTTGACCACTCATTCCTAGATGAACAACAACGACGTTGGGTGAATTATCAAGGATGAGCCACAGAAATTTGCCACGACGTTCAATACCTGTGATTCTTCTCTGAGCGAGGGTACTTTTGAAATGCTTGACAGAATCTTTCTTCAAACTTCGCGCGTCAAGTACTTCCACATCGCGAATCGTCTTTCCAACGATGTAAGGGGCGAGGCCACGGCGAACCGTTTCAACCTCTGGTAACTCAGGCATTGCGGTATTGCAATGCAAGGGTCTCAAATGCTATTTGTGCAGCTTGCTGTTCGGCTTCTTTTTTACTTCGGCCAAATCCATTTCCGTACTTCACACCAGCAACTTCCACTTGCGCAGTAAACGACTTTTCGTGATCTGGTCCCGAGTCCTGAACATGGTAGGTCGGCACGGGCAAGGCGTATTCGCTTGCTATTTCTTGCAAACTCGTTTTCCAGTCCAATCCGGCACCTAACGTTGGAGCAGTCTGAATGACATCTCCTAAAACTCGAAGGACAAATTCCCGGGTTTTTTCCATCCCCACACCCACATACATCGCACCAATGACTGCTTCCATTGCGTCGGCGAGAATCGATGCTTTCTTTCTTCCATCAGTGCGTTCTTCACCTACTCCAAGTAGAAGGTGGTTTCCAAGATTCAATGTTCGAGCCAGATCAGCAAGTGCTCGCGCATTCACAATGAAGGCGCGAAATTTTGCAAGTTGACCTTCGGGTTCATTGGGATGAAGACGAAAGAGTTCATCGGTGATAATGATGCCGAGCACTGCGTCACCCAAAAACTCAAGACGTTCATTAGATTCAAGGCCAGAATTTTCATACGCGTGTGAACGATGGGTTAGTGCTAGGGCCAAGAGATCGTCAGCAATATCGACTTGAAGCGTTTGCTTTAACTCTTCGAAACTCACGATTTGTCTTTCTCTCTGCGCGCGCTACAAGCTTTCTTCCGCGAAGTGTGGATTAAACGCTGAGAATTTGACGCTTGTCGTATGTGCCACAGTTACCACATGCTCGATGACCAAGTTTTGGTGATCGGCAACGGTCGCAGGTCACAAGGTGGGCAGCACTGGCCTTCCACTGAGAACGGCGAGCTCGGGTGTTTGAACGCGAAGTTTTACGCTTTGGTACTGCCATCGTCGGAACCTTCCTTTTCTTGCAACAGACCCGTCAGAGCCTGCCAGCGTGGGTCGATTGCCTCGTGCCCGTGACTGGGGTCCAATTTCATTTCAAACCCGCAAACAGGGCACAATCCTAGACAATCCTCGGTGCAATAGGGCGACTGAGGCAAAGCAAGCACGAGGGCATCCCTAATTGCAGGCTCTAAGTCCAGTAAGTCGCCATCCATGAGGAAGGTTTCCTCCCCCATCGGTTCATACGAATACATGTCTTGAAAGTCAGCACTAACCTCGATTTCGAGTGGTTCAAGGCATCGGACACATTCACTGCTCGCCACCGTGGAAGCCACGCCGGATGCGAGGATGCCATCAATCACACATTCAAGCCGAAGCTCAATCGATATGTCTTCACCGGGCGGCACTTGAATGAAATCAGTACCAAAACTCTGTGGGGATTGAAAGGTCAACGACTTTTCTTGCATCATGCCTGCTCGCCGACCCAAGTCACGAGTGTCGACAATAAATGGACTCATCATTGTTCTGGTTTATCCCACTGATCAAAGAATTCTGGTGGGACTTGAGAGTCATGTAAGAGTTCGGGTTGCAGTCGAACTGCAGTGCGCTCGCGAATAGTCTGAATTTGGTTCAACGTTTTTACCAGATTGGCTTCAAAAGCTGCCAGTTTCGCATCTACATAATCATCAAGTTCTAATCGTTTGCGACTTAACTCTTCATCAAGTGCTTTCCTTAGAGCATCCGCTTCTACCAGCGCTTCCTTATACACGGCCTCCTGAGCAACAAGCGCTCGTGCTTCGGCTTTTGCAATTTCAATTAT
>JAURLB010000026.1 GCA_030831445.1 Candidatus Nanopelagicales bacterium
TCAGTGCATGGGCGCTTCACTCTGCAGAATATTCTGGACGTGCGAGAAAAGCACTCCGATGTATCCGTACTTGTTCACCCGGAATGCAAGCATGAGGTAGTGACAAACGCCGATTACGTCGGTTCAACTGAATACATTATTCAAACCCTTGCAAATGCAAAGCCAGGAAGTCGCTGGGCTATCGGTACAGAACTCAATTTGGTGCGTCGCCTGGCTTTGGCCCATCCCGATAAACACATAATGTTTCTAGACAAGACGATTTGCTATTGCTCCACGATGAACAGAATTGATCTGCCACACCTTGTTTGGACGTTGGAGAATTTAGTGGCCGGCCAGGTAAATAACGTCATCAAAGTTGATGTGGAGACCACTCACTGGGCTCGGGTTGCCCTCGAGCGAATGCTTTCACTCCCTGCAAGTGTGCATGTCGACTAGCGGGCAAGTATTCTTTTGATATGAGCGAAAAGAATCAGCCAACACCGAAACGAAAAGATGCAGAGGCTGCCCGCAAAAAAGCGGTAAAAATCCCTTCGGATAAGAAAGCTGCAAAAGCAGCGATGCGTGAACGCGAAACCCAATCAAGAGTTCTCTTGCGAAGAGCTATGTATACCCACGACGAAAAATACCTCCCAGCGCGCGACAGAGGTCCGATCAAAGCCTGGGTTCGAGATTTTGTGGACAAACGCGTGAGTATTGGTGAGTTATTTATTCCATTTGCAATGGTCATCATCTTCTTCTTGTTTTTCCCGAACGTTCAACTCCAAATTCTCGTCATGAATGTTTGGACGATTATGTTTATCGGATTAATCATTGATGCCACGATTCTCGGATTCTTCATCCGTCGCGAACTCAGCAAAAAGTATGACAAGACTGAACGCAAAGGCGCAATCTTCTATGGGATCACCAGAAGCATCACAATGAGAACTCTTCGGCTCCCAAAGCCACGGGTAAAAATTGGTGGCAGCCCGAAAGAGATCGTCTTGCCGAAGTCACTGCAGTAAGAATTCCTCGGCGAGTTTGCGTCGAATTTTCTCTCGGTTGTTATGCTCCGCCCACAACTTCATAGTGCTCATCGATGTCTAGGGAAAGTTCGGTCAAATTCCGACGCTGACCCGCAACCGTAGGTTGAAATTTCAACAAGCCGGAGCACCTAGCGATGAGCCCAAACACACCGTGCGTCGTGGTCTACGTTGGTGACAATGTCACCCTCGTCAACCTGCAAAGGTAACGAGGGTTTTGTCCTTCTACGTCGACTCGCGTTAGTAGAAAGGTCAATATGGCAATCTCTTACGCGAGTAACTCTCAAGGTTCTCGCAAATATAAGGCAATACTGGCGTCACTCTGCGCCACACTCGTAGTCGTGCTCTTCCCAAGTGCTGTCCAAGCTGAGACTGCGTGGCGATACTGGAGTTACTGGACTGCAACTGATGGCACATGGCAACTTGCAATGACTGGCGCCGCCGACGTTGAGGCAGTTGATGGATCTGTCCAAGGTTGGCGTTACATCACAGCTGGACTCGAAATTGGCGAAGAATTCGCACCTCGAAGCGATGCGAACTTTGAAGCAATTTGTGGAGATACACCAAAGAGTGAAACTACGGCTCGAGTAGCGGTCGTTGTGGACTTCGGTGACGCATCGGATTACTCCGAGGGCGTTACCATTCCCGAAATTATTTCAGAATGTGTTGTTGTTGATTCAGGCTCACCTAGCACTCTCCTACTACCTGACGTTGTTGATCTTCGTGAGGAAGCCGGCTTGATATGCGGGGTTAATGGTCTGCCCGCTTCTGGCTGTGGAGAAGAAGTCGAAATCACAACAGATGAGCCAACGTTGATTTCGGCGCCGGTCGAGAATGAAACCTCCTCAAACATTTTTGAAAGTCCAATGTTCCTCATTGGGCTAGCAATCATTCTCGCTCTTGGGGCGTTCTTTGGTCTGAGGAAACGTAACTAACATGACGCATGAAGTGTTCGAGACCCACCAAGTACGTTGGTGGGTCTGGACAGTGCTACTTGCATTAGCAATGAGTGCAACGCAAAGCGTGATCCTGATACCTTTCTTTTTAGGATTGCTATTTTGGATTGTTCGTCGAGTAGCAAGGGTCCAGCGACACACTTTTTCAATGCTCGTAGGATTAATTGCATCAATTCTTCTCTTGCGAATCATGTTTCAAATGTTTTTTGGAATTCCAGTCGGCAACACCATACTATTTCGCCTACCTGAAATTGATATCTTGAATGTTGGACTGCGAATTGGCGGCATTTTCACACTGGAGAGCTTGCAAACTGCAGCTCGCGAAGCAATAACTCTCGGTGGAATCATTGTGGCATTGCTTGCCAGTTCCATGATGATTCCAGTTTCATCACTTGTTCGGCGACTTCCGTCTGGTTTTTCAAATGTTGCTCTCGTTCTCTCGATTGCTCTTTCTTTCCTGCCCCAACTCCTGAAAGATGTGAAGCGCAACCTGCGAGCGAATCGGTGGCGCGGACACTCAAAGCCGAAGCTCGGTGTACTTGCAACTAATCTCGTCAACGTAGTCGAAAACGCACTTGAAAAAAGCATCCAACTTTCAGCAAGTATGTGGAGGCGAGGACTAGGCAGCGATAACGAACGGCGTTCCAATTCTCTTGGACTCTTTGGAACGATTCTTTTTCTTTCCGCCTATCTCATCGCATTTCTCTTCACGTTTCATGTCTCACTATTGCTTCTGGGCTTACTGGGATTGGCGCTAGTTGCCTACTCACTTGGCACTTCCGTGACTCGCCCAATTACCTTGAGTGTTGCAGATGTAAACAAATCATCGTTTGTAGTGTTATCAGTAGCACTTGCTGTCGTGGGAATTTGGCTTACAGACACATTGTCTGTTGAGTTTTTGCTTTTTCTTGTCATTGCTTCACTCTCATGGCTACTTGTAAGAGCGAATGAGGTGCAAATACGTCATGCTTGATATTCAGAACTTGTCATTTCGTTACCCTAAACAACAGGTGTTCACAGATTTGAACCTTAGATTCAACGAGCCGGGAATTCACCTCATTGCTGGACCCACTGGCATTGGTAAAAGCACCTTGCTCGAGATTATCGCTGGCAGTACACCTCTCTTCAAAGGTGGCGATCTCCTAGGCAGCATTTGGATGAAGGACGTGAATCTGTTTCACATTTCACAAAGTGAACGCGTTCGCACTGTTGGATTTGTCGGCTCAGATCCGAGCGCAATGTTTGTCTCACAAATAGTGTTTGATGAAATTGCATTCGCTCTTCGCTTCTTGAATCTTGAGCGTCCTGAAATTACATTAAGGGTAAAAGAAATTGCCCGCACCTTTAGAATCGAAGAACTTCTGTATCGGGAAATTGATTCCTTGAGCGCTGGGCAAAAACAACGTGTGGCGATTGCTTCGGTTTTGGTCGTCGGCCCCGCCTTGCTCTTGCTTGATGAACCGACAAGTGCATTGGATCCAATCATGAGTAACAAGTTGCTCGAGCTAGTCCAGAATTATTCACGTGCGAACAACATTTACACTTTGATGTCAGAACATCGCACTGACCGCGTACTGGAATTCGCCACATCCGTGACTCTTCTGGATCGTGCAGCGACGTTCACTCCAGCTGAGAGTCTCAGATTTCTGAGCTCTCCGTCTGTTTTCCCTATCTTGCAGGAATTTTTTGACATTGAAACTTGCTACAGCGTGAACAGTTTTAGAGATTCGCTACGAGACCTTCCTCAACAACAACTCTTGAGCAAAGAAGAATCACTTGGTAATGCACACGACATAGTTGTCACAAATGCGTGCATTGATGTCGATACGAACCCTGTCCTTCACGACATCAACCTTTCTTTCGCGCGAGGTTCGATCACTGCCTTGATCGGTGAGAACGGCGCTGGGAAAACCACCCTCATTCACTCTGTCCTTGGTGACTATTGTCCAAGCAAGGGCTCTATTGCACTTGACGGGAAAGAGACTTCCGCGTTGCGAGGTGTGAACTTACTCAAATCTTTTGGCATCGTGCCATCAAACCCGCAAGATCTGTTCTTATGTCACAGTGTCAGTCAAGAGTGTGCATTGGCAGATCAAGATCGAAACCTGATCATTGGAACTACCCTCAACACATTCAAAGAGCTAGCTCCAACGGTTTCACTCGACACCCATCCTCGAGATCTCTCTTCGGGCCAACAACTCTCCTTAGCGCTCGCGATTGCGCTCGCTTCACAGCCCGAAGTTCTCCTGCTTGACGAACCAACACGCGGATTAGACGGCAAAACCAAAGCTCTACTCATAGAGAGGTTGCTACAGTGCAAAGCACTTGGGGCATGCATCATTCTTGCGACACACGATATGGAGCTTGTGGCTCAACTTGCCGATCGAGTTCTCGTCATGAAGTCAGGAACCATTAGTGCTGAAGGAACGCCACAGGAAATCCTCTGTTCCACGACAGGTTTCCAAACCCTCACTGGTGAAATATTTGCACCACTACCACTTCTTACGGTTGATGATGTCCGTCTCGCCTACCAACATGCATAAAACAATACGTTCTCTTCTACCTTTCACCGTGGTACTACTTTTGACGATTGTAAGTGTTTGGCCACTTCTTGTTGGCTCTTCAATCTTGGAAATGGCAACAGAAAGTCAACTTCAACTTTCTCTTGCTCTCTTGATTCCCTTTGCGTTGCTCTTGAGCGTCAACGATATGTTGAACCGCACAGTAACGCTTCGAAGTTTTGCGCTGATTGCAATCTTTACCTCCCTTGCAGTTGCACTGCGTCCGCTTGGTCTCGGTGTTGCTGGCCTTGAACCGATTTGGGTCGCAATCATCATGGCGGGCTACACACTTGGTGTTTCAGCCGGATTTACAGTTGGCGGTTTATCAATTCTCTTGAGCGCACTCATTACCGGAGGCGTTGGCCCTTGGCTTGGAAATCAAATGGTGCTTGCAGCGCTCATAGGTGTCGGAGCGGCAATCGCTGGTAACTTCGGTGCTAAGCGCTTGATGATAACGCTCTATGCGGCAGTGTCTACATACTTTTTTGGTTGGTTTATGAATCTTTGGTTTTGGCCTACATTCTCAAATCTGCAAACGAGCATCGCCTTTGATCCAACGAGTAGTGTGCTCGAGCGCATGCATGCATGGGCAAAATTTTCAATTCTCACGAGTACCGGCTTCGATATTCCTCGCGCACTTTTAAGCGCAACCCTCGTTTGGCTTGTAAGCATGCGATTAAAGTCAACCATCGAAAGACTCAACGCACCATTCAGCACCGAAGCCTGATTCTTCAAAGCCTGTAGTACATAGTTTGCCTATGGAAAATCAGGATGCCTTCGATGAACTCGGTGGCGGTCTACGAATTTCTCACATTGCAGCTGGCCTCGTCCTCGTGGTGCTGCTCGCCGCACTTGGATTTTCAGCAGTCGCGAATGCTGATGCTCGCGATCAAGAAACGGCCTACTTAACCACGGTTGAGGAGACGGCATCCACCATACTGCTTGCACAACAACAAACGCTGGATCTTTTTAGTCAAGCAGAGAGTGAACTCGGAAGTGCAACAGGCTCAGCAGAATTAATGACAGCTGTTGAAAAACTTATCAATCAGGTTAAAAAATTCGAACAAAACGATGACATAGCAGAGGAAATCGTTTCTGAGAACTTTCGAACCTCACTGACCGAAATGAACAACTGGCGCAGCACTTCTATCTCGTCTACTTCGCTCACACTTTACCGCAACCAGATGGTCCCCGAAGCTCGCCGCTGGCTCGCTGATTACCAAGGCAAAGCTGTAGAAAAAATTAAAGTACTAGCAAGCGCGAGGGCTGTGAATGAAAGAAACCAAGCAATCTTGTTGTTCACGTCACTTGCAATGTTCGTTTCGCTGCTGTCATGGATTTCAATCAGTGTGGCAAAGACATATCGCAAAGCAAAATCTCTCATTGCTGAAGAAGAAAATAAAGTATCGAGTGCAAAGACGGCACTCGCCCACGCCACCGATCAACTCTCGTACCAAGCGAAGCATGACGCATTGACGAATTTGCCCAATCGAATTGCTCTGTACGAAAAACTTTCGCAATTTCTCACCGAGTCACCTGAAAATGTTGTTGTGTACTTCTGCGATCTTGACCGCTTCAAGGTGGTGAACGATTCGCGAGGTCACGCTGTTGGCGATGAATTATTGGTGGCAGCCGCAGGACGGCTCGCTAAAACTGTGGCCGAAGGAGACTTCATTGCACGCTTTGGTGGAGATGAATTTGTTGTGATTAGCAAAACCCCTATCGATCGAGACTCAATCTTACGAATGGCTGAACGATTCATTCGACAGCTTGCAAAGCCTTTTGACATAGATGGCTATGAAGCTTATATCGGGCTCAGTATTGGTATCGCTACATCAAAACCGGGGGCTAGTGTGAACCAACTGTTGCGTGATGCTGATATTGCAATGTATCGTGCAAAAGGAAGACCTGGATTGCATGTAACTTTTTATGACGAAATTGGCGAACGACTCTCTCGGCAGCTCGATACCGAAAATGCACTTCGACATGCAATCACCCGAAATGAACTCGTGCTGCATTGGCAACCAATCGTGAACCTCAAGAACTCTCAAGTTCACACCATGGAAGCCTTGCTACGTTGGCGGCATCCAAACGGTGAGTTACTTCTTCCAAATGAATTTCTTTCTGTTGCTGAGGATTCAGGTCTGATTGTGCAAATGGGACAATGGGTGCTTCGAAATGCGTGTATGGCAGGTGCACTCACTGAAGATCGAAATGTTTCAGTCAATGTTTCCGCACGACAGTTGCAAGAAGTCACATTTGTAGATGATTTGATGTTGATTTTAGCCGCCACAAATTTAACACCCGAACGCTTAGTAATTGAAGTAACAGAGAACTCGTTAATTGACGCTAGCCTCGTAGGTGGACCCTTGACTCGAGTACGCGAGCTTGGCTGCAAGATTGCACTTGATGATTTCGGATCGGGTTACTCTTCGCTTGGACTTCTCGAACGGCTGCCTGTCGACATCATCAAACTTGATCGGGCTTTTGTCCGCGAAGTAGCAACGAGTGAAGCTTCCCAAGCAATCATTAAGTCACTTGTGCAGTTAGCAAATGCGCTGGACATGATGTTTATTGCCGAAGGTGTTGAAACCGATGCGCAGCGAAAAGTTTTGCGAGGTCTTGGAGTATTACATGCCCAGGGATACTGGTTTGGCCAACCCGAAGCTAGTCGCTTACCTTCAACATCAACGCGCGGATGACACCACAAAAGGCAATGTAACAACTTGGGCCGAAAGTGATTTCCCGCGAATATCAATATTGACTGTGAGTCCATTGAAGTCGACATCGACTAGGGCAAGAGCGATTCCGACTTTGAGATTTGGGGAATATCCACCACTCGTGGTTTCGCCGATGATTACACCATCACTGACGACGTTCATGTGCCCTCGTGGTACTCCGCGATCGTGCAGTTTGAGTGCAATTCGTTTGCGTGCTACTGGTTTACCTTCAAGAGCACTCTTGCCTAAAAAGTTTGGCTTAGAAAACTTCACTGCCCACTTTAAACCTGCTTCGAGCGGTGTGATGTCCTCAGTGATGTCATTCCCGTGAAGCGGATACCCCATCTCAAGTCGAAGTGTGTCACGAGCACCGAGCCCTATCGGGCGAACACCTAGATCAATAATCTGGTTCCAGAGAGTAGATGCAACAAGGTTTGGCACAATTAATTCAAAGCCTTGTTCGCCTGTGTAACCAGTCCTACAAATCAAAATATCTGCACCATCAAAGGTATGCATGAGAAAGGATAGTATCAGCGATGAATTAACCTCCACCAGAGCGTCACCCAAGAAACCCATGTAAATTGACGATCCGATTGCAGACAAAACAATCAATCCAAGAAAAATTCCTTTTAAAGTTGGACGAAATCTACAAATAAAAAATGCGAGTAGATATCCAAACAGATACATTCTTGAACCCACCGCAAGCAAACTAATTAAAGCTAATAAGAAGGCTAAATAAAAAACAAATCTAGCTTTAGATTGAGAGGCAAGCACCAACAAAGGGATCGTGAAAACAATCAGCAAACTACTCCAACCGCTACCAGCTTGAGAAAGGAGAAATTCCCTGCGAACACTAGAGGACAAGAGGTCGGCAACGGAAGCAATGCTGGTGTTAAAAAATACATACAAAAACAATGTGATTGAATTTAATAAATTCATCCAATGCCAGAAAACAGATGGCTTTACGGCAATCGGAACAGTATTTCCTAAACTAGTAGCTGGATCAAAACGGCTTTTACTTGATAAAAGATATCCGAAAGTGAATAGTAACAGAAA
>JAURLB010000223.1 GCA_030831445.1 Candidatus Nanopelagicales bacterium
ACTGCGAAAGCGAGTCATCGCTCGAGTTGAACAAATGTTTGCAGAAGGATTGAAAGATGAAGTCCAGCGCCTACATGATCAAGGTTTTTTCCAGACCCCCACAGCAGCGAAGGCGATTGGTTATGAGGATGCATGGAGGTTGGTGCAAGGGGAAATCAATCAAGCCGACGCGATAGCATCCATATCGAACAAAACTATGACCTACGCAAAAAAGCAAATGAAATGGTTTAAGCGCGACAGCTCAATTACGTGGTTTGATGTTGAGGATGTAGATTTTGTGACACAAGTTCTCAGTTACGTGAAATCGAGTTTGAGGACGCAAGAGATTTAAGTGGATTGTCTGCAGCCTCTCGAATCGAGACAAACCATTCAATTCCGAACAATCGTTTAAAGATAAAGCGTGGCAGAAGCGTCATGATGCCAATGTTGCGGATACCTCCTGTAGTTTGCGAATGGTGAGCCTTCAGTGCGGAACGCTTCGCTGAACAAAATGATTGAACATTGATTCTATATTGAATGTCTGCACTCGCACTAAACCCATCGGCGAGAGCGAAAACATCCTTTTGGCGTACTAAGCGCAAGGTGTTCATAAGTGAGATGAGATATCGAAAGCGATCGAGAGTAAACGCGATAATACTTCGATCGACAGTGACCTCGAGGAAGGTTGGGATTTGGGTTGTTTCACTTAATTGCCTCACAACGTGATGAACAACTTTGTGATCAGGATGTCCGTACCCACCTTGAGCGTCGTAACCAATCACAACTGAGGGCTTTTCAGCATCGAGGATTGCTTGAAGTTTGTCACAAATCACTTCAAGCGGGATTTTGGTGAGTGACGTAGGTGCTTCGTTTTCTGCAAAGAGACCTGAGTCTTCAAACCCGAGAAAGTATGTTTGACCCACCCCCAGTATTTGAGCCGATGTGAGCGCTTCTCGTTGCCTCACGACCCCTAATTCATCGCTGATGGCACGCTCGCTCATTCCACGCTGTCCGTTAGTAAGGAAGATCACTATGGTGCGAATACCTTTTTGATGTAACGCTCTGAGAGTTCCGCCGCTCAATAGGGCTTCATCATCAGGATGAGCATGGACGAATGCCACAGAATTCACCGGCACATCTTGCCCCTAAGTTTGGGCTGTGCGCATCCTTCATGTCTCAGATTGCTTCCCGCCGAGGCTTGGCGGGATAGAGACTCAGGTGGAAACCCTCGTCAGTGAGCAAAGAGGCCGCGGTCATGTGGTTCACGTTCTCACGTTGACCAATGGCCCTGAGGGTGAATTGATCACCCGGCTTAAGGCACATTTCCAAAAGTCGCTCCTGGTTCGGTTTGGGAGTACACGAGATATTGGGGTCGTTTACGAAGAGTTTCGACCAGATGTGATTCACATCCATATTGGCTCAGGTGCGTGGCTCGGGTGGGCTGCTGTGAAGTTTGCGAAGCGAAACAATATTCCTGCAGTCTTGAGCATACATTCAATCTGGGGAAGATTTGCAAATTTCACGTACACAAAATGGCTCACCGAAACACCTCGATTCAGATTCGTGACAGTAAGTCAGCAAGCCAGAAACTCACTGCAAACAGGTGCGCAAGGGGTTGTGATTGCAAATGGACTGAGTGTGCATGAATGGCAAGGGCAATCTCCCAAGAAAGAGACCATCACCTTTATTACGGCGAGTAGACTCGTCAAACGTAAGCGTCTTATAGAACTTGTTGAAATGTTTGCGAGATTGCATAAGCGTCATCCGCAAAACAGCTTTCAACTTCGAATCGCTGGTGATGGACCACTGAAGAAACGAATTCAACGCATGTTGCAGTCGCACGACCAAGAGTATGTAAAACTTCTTGGAAGGCTCACGAAAGTTGAATTGCAAGAAGAATTCGCAAGTGCTCACGCATATATTCAGTTATCAAAGTTAGAGGCATTCGGCTTAGCCGCCGCTGAGGCCCAAGCCAGCGGGCTTGGTGTCATTGGATTACGAGCAAGTGGCATATCCGATTTTGTTACACACAAAGTGGACGGATTTCTTGGTGAAAGTGACACACAGATTGAGGCATTTCTGGACACGAGTATTGACGAACCACTTGTACTACAAAATTTGCGAGATAATGTTGACGTGAACTCAAAACCATATTTGTGGAGTCTTGTTCTTGAAAAGTACGACAGTCTCTATGTCAGTGTTACGAGCGGGCAATGAGTCGAATAGCATTCACGAAAGGTCACGGCACAGGAAACGATTTCATCATTATTCTTGACCCAGAAAATCAAATCGCACTTTCTGAGCAACAAATCCAGCGACTATGTGATCGTCACTTTGGCATGGGAGCCGATGGAGTTCTGCACGCGGTTCAAGAGTCATTGTGGTTTATGGATTACCGCAATCGAGATGGCAGTGTTGCCGAGATGTGTGGAAATGGAATTCGCGTCTTCGCTGAATTCTTGTATCGACACGAGTTCATATCTGAGAGTGCCCAGATAGGCACCAGAGCTGGCGTGAAGCACGTTGAGCGAAATGGTGCAGATTCCTGGTCTGTGAATATGGGCAATGCTCAGATCTTTGCTGAGTGGATTGACGTCAAGTTGGGCAATGATGCGTTTAAGGCACGATCTGTGAATGTGGGAAATCCTCACCTTGTTGTTGAAGTGGCGTCGCTTTCAGTACTACCAGCCACACTTCTGTGGAATGACGTTGCTGACGTGCCCTCTCACCCTGAAGGGTTCAATTTAGAATTTTATGAGGTGCTCTCAGAAAGTCTCGTTTCTATGAGAGTGTTAGAGCGAGGTGTTGGCGAAACCCTCTCGTGTGGCACTGGTGTGTGCGCCGTAGCGCAGGTTCATATGCAGGCGCGAAACATTGGTGCATGTGAAGTGAAAGTTCCAGGAGGGCAGTTGATGGTCCAGGAATCTTCAGGAGAACTGGTGCTCACAGGCTCTGTGGAATTAATTGCTGACGGATTCGTTGAACTTACATAGTATGACGGATATTGGAGAGCTTGAAAGCGAAGAGCGAGAACGACTTCGTAGAGTTGTTTCTCTCTCGACCGAATTAACGGACATCACAGAGGTTGAGTACAGGCAAGTCAGACTTGAACGAGTGGTGCTCATTGGCGTGTGGGACACAGGCACTTTGACAGATGCTGAAGCTTCAATGGCTGAACTGGCTCGCTTGGCAGAGACCGCTGGTTGTAGCGTGGTTGACGCTGTGATTCAACGACGAGAATCACCTGATGCCGCCACCTACATAGGTTCCGGCAAAGTGCAGGAGATTCGTCACTTGGTAAGCGTGACCAATGCTGACACCATCATCTGCGACGGTGAACTTAGCCCAGCACAATTGCGCCGGCTTGAAACTGAAACGAAAGTAAAAGTTGTCGATCGCACGTGGTTGATTCTTGACATTTTTGCACGTCACGCAAAAAGTCGAGAAGGAAAGAATCAAGTATCTCTAGCTCAAATGGAATACATGTTGCCCCGACTGCGCGGTTGGGGAGAAGCGTTGAGCCGGCAGGCTGGCGGACGTGCAGGTGGAGCAAGTGGTGGCGTTGGTACTCGTGGCCCTGGTGAAACAAAACTTGAAACAGATCGCCGCCGAATTAGAGATTCAATGGTCAAATTAAAAAGAGAAATAAAACAAATGGCTAAAACTCGCGATACGCAACGAGCCGTCAGACGAAATAGCAATACCCCAGCCATTGCAATCGCCGGTTATACCAACGCGGGTAAATCTAGTTTGCTAAACCGCATTACGGGCAGTGAGGTATTAGTTGAAGATGCACTTTTTGCCACACTTGATACAACAGTTAGAAAGACAAATGCCCCTTCGGGTCGTGAAGTCACTATTAGTGACACAGTGGGATTTGTTAGACATTTACCCCATCAGTTAGTAGATGCTTTTAGAAGCACCTTAGAAGAGGTTAGCGATGCGGATTTAATTCTGCATGTAGTTGATGCCTCTGATGAGGATCCGCACGGTCAATACCTCGCGGTAAGAGAAGTCCTTAACGAAATTGGTGGCGATAATATTAGAGAAATATTAGTTTTAAACAAAATTGATCTAATAGATTCAGATACTTTGGCTGAATTAGAACGCGAATTCTCGCAAGCAATTTTTGTCTCGGCGCATAAAGCAATTG
>JAURLB010000027.1 GCA_030831445.1 Candidatus Nanopelagicales bacterium
TCCGTTGAGGATGTTGAGATTCTCAAAGCAAGCCTCGCATTAGCAGAATTCGGAATTGAACCTCGCCATCTACGTCAATTCAAGATAGCGGCAGATCGTGAAGTAAGTTTGGTGGAACAAGTTACGAACCCGATTAAGCGTTCAAAAGAGGCTTCAGCAGACCAAGTGGCACAGGAAAAAGCTCGGGAAATCGCCGCACTGTGTACGGCATTACATATCGCCCTGGTGAGAACAGGATTGGGCAAACTGCTGTGATTCACCTTGAAGTTGTAGGTGTACATATTGAAGAAATGCAGAATATGGCAGTTTTGTGGCTTCAAAAAGTAGATGATGATTCGAGAATTCTAGAGATTGTTATTGGCCCTATCGAGGCAGAGGCGATATCGCTTGCCCAACAAGGAGTTGTGCCACCACGACCACTTACCCATAATCTGTTACTCGACATTCTCGAGAGTATGAATGTGAATCTCGTAGAGGTTCAAATAACGAATATTGAAAACAATACCTATTTTGCAAACCTCATCTTTTCAAATGGCGCGAAGGTTTCCGCGAGACCGAGTGATGCAGTTGCTTTAGCCCTACGGGCAGAGGTGCCTATATTGGCCACGGCTGAGGTTTACGAGGTTGCATCTAAGCAGATTCGCTCACAGGAGGACGAAGACGAGGATGAGAACCCTGAAGATGAGATTGAAGCTTTTCGGAATTTCCTCGAAGACTTAAATCCGGACGATTTTGATACTCAACCTTAACTTGAGGTTGAACATCGGCGTGTCTCATTCCAGGTGGAGATAGCGCGAGTAGTCTTCACCCTCTTCCCCAAGGAGTGCGCGTGCAAGACTTTCGATCACTAGGGTTCAAAGGCTCAACTGCCTGTGCGGTAGCTGGCATCACCTACCGACAGCTCGACTATTGGGCACGAACTGGCCTCATAGAGCCTTCAATGCAAAACGCTCAAGGCTCTGGAACCATCCGTTTATATAGCTTTTATGACATTCTCGTGCTCAAAGTCGTCAAACGACTCCTTGATACCGGAGTGTCGCTGCAAAATATTCGTGCGGCGATTGATCACCTGCGAGGTCAGGGCATCGAGGACATTTCCAGCATTACCCTGATGTCAGATGGTGCATCAATCTATGAGTGCCGATCTGACGATGAGGTTATCGACCTTCTTCGAGGGGGACAGGGCGTGTTTGGCATTGCTCTCGGTTCAATCGTCAATGAGGTTGAAGCCACTTTGAATGAACTACCGATAGCGGAAGAATCCCTTGTGACATCAGATGATGAACTTTCCCTGCGCCGTTCTCGCAAACAAGCTATTTAGGCTCTAAACTCATCTCGTTCTGAATCAGTCAGCGGGAGAGCGGTATACCCCGCCGAAGGAGCAACGCCCCAGAAACTCTCAGGCAAATGAACCGCTGACAATGAGAACATCTGAAAAGCAATGCATACGCATTCGCCGAAGGGGAAAGAGCACAGCTCGAAACTCTCAGGCCGCAGTAGCGAATGACAGAGGGGCCTCAATGAGAGGCTTGCCATGTCAGAATTCGCTCCGCGGCATATCGGTCCAAACAACTCTGAAATCAACCACATGCTATCCACGCTTGGTTACGCATCGCTCGATGCACTTCTTTCAGATGCAATCCCGAGTGCAATTCGGATTGATGAACCATTGGATTTGCCAACTGCGCTCAGTGAGGCCGAAGTCCTAGGGCATTTGCGCGAGATATCTCATCAGAATGTTCAAACCACATCCCTTATCGGATTGGGCTATTACAACACGATTACTCCGATGGTGATTCAACGAAATATTCTTGAAAATCCAGCGTGGTACACCTCGTATACGCCGTACCAGCCAGAAATTTCTCAAGGTCGACTTGAGGCCCTGCTGAATTTTCAGACAATGATTGCAGATCTAACAGGCATGGATCTTGCCGGCGCATCCCTTTTAGATGAACCAACTGCTGTGGCTGAAGCAATGACTTTGCTCAAACGAGTCAGTAACAAAGATTCAAACGTGCTGTTGATTGACATAGATACCCATCCGCAAATTATTAATGTTGTAAAGACAAGAGCGTTACCGCTCGGGATCAGCGTTATAGTGGAAGACATTGCGGAGATGAATTTCGAAGAAGCATATGCAGTGGTTCTTTCGTATCCAACCAGTACTGGATTGGTCAGAGACATAAGCACAATTATCGAATCTGCGCATAAACAGGATTGTCTTGTTGCGGTAACAACGGATTTACTTGCTCTAACAATCTTTGAGTCACCTGGACTTTTAGGTGCCGATGCGGTTACAGGCTCAGCACAACGTTTCGGTGTACCTCTAGGGTTCGGTGGACCACACGCCGGATTTATTGCTGTGAAGAAAGGATACGAGCGATCACTTCCTGGACGTTTAGTTGGTGTATCAGTTGATGTGCATGGAAACACTGCATATCGTTTAGCTCTGCAAACGCGTGAACAACATATTCGACGTGACAAGGCAACAAGCAACATCTGCACGGCTCAAGCACTACTCGCAATAATTTCGGCAATGTATGCCTCGTATCACGGCTTTGATGGATTGCAACGAATTGCACTTCGTATTCACGAACTGGCACGATCTTTCGAAACTTCGCTGAAGGAGTTTGGAGTGCAGCCGTTGCATGCCGAATTTTTCGACACTGTTGCTTTCTCGGTCGAGAGTGCAGACAATTTTGTATCGAAAGCACTGAATGTAAATATCAACATTCGGAAAGTGTCCGAAAAAATAGTTTCGGTTTCTTTAGCAAAATTCTGCCATGTAAAATTAAGCACAGAACTGAAAAGGTTACTCCTATGCTGATAGAGTTCATTTATAACTCTGCTCAAGTCCGTCACATCCCTGTTTTCATAGCGTAGTAAAGGCAAGTCA
>JAURLB010000224.1 GCA_030831445.1 Candidatus Nanopelagicales bacterium
ATTGGAACATCCCAACCAGCCAACCTCTTGATAGGCGCTTCTAAACTGTAGAGACTCGTACCTTCTGCGAGTCGCGCAGAAACCTCTGCCATAAAGCCAACGTGCTTCGGCGCTTCTTGTACAAGTAACACTCTGCCTGTCGCCTTAACAGCATCTTCAATCGGTTTCATATCAAGTGGGGAGAGCGTGCGAACATCAATAACTGTAATGTCGATTCCTTCAGACTTCAAAATGTCTGCTGCTTCAAGTGAACGTGAAACCATCACACCTGTTGCTACTACTACTGCGGCTGAACCAGAGCGCAAAACATCGCATGTACCTATGGGTGTACGAAGCGCTTCTTCTGTCACTGGGCCCGAAGTTTTGTAGAGCAATTTGTGTTCCAGCACAATCACGGGATTTGGATCATCGATTGCAGCGAGTAATAATCCTTTTGCATCTTGTGCAGTCGCTGGCATCACAACTTTCAGCCCTGGCACGTGAGCGAACCACGCTTCCAGACTTTGGGAGTGTTGTGCGGCGGCACCTGTGCCAGAGCCGAGTGGCGCGCGCAACACCATGGGAACACTAAGTTCACCACCCAGCATGAAATGGATTTTTGCAGCTTGATTCACAATTTGATCCATGGCTTGAGCAGTAAAGTCAGAGAATTGAATTTCAACTATTGGTTTCATCCCGACAAGGGCCGCACCAACGGCCGCACCGACGATTCCCATTTCTGAAATCGGTGTATCGCGAATTCGTTCCGCACCAAATCGATGATATAAATCTCCAGATACGCCAAATGCTCCGCCATAGACACCAATGTCTTCACCGAGCATAAAAACACGTTCATCTTCTTGCATCGCCTGGGCTATTGCTTCACGAATTGCTTCGGAGTACGTGATGATTCGTTCACTCATGATTGAACCTGTCGAAAAACTGAGGCAAGTAGTTCAGCTGGATCAGAGTCAGGAGCAGCAGTTGCCTCTGAAATTGCAGTTCGGATTTTTTCGCGAATGTCAGCTGCGACTTTGGCGATTTCTTCCTGACTTAAGACACCTTTTTCAATGATTCGTGCCTCGAATGCTTCAATGGGGTCACGATCTTTCCAGTCTTCAATTTCTTCGCGTGTCCGATACAAGTTCTTATCGCTCTTGGAATGCCCCTTCCAACGATAGGTAATGTTTTCAATCAGTGTTGGACCCTCGCCTCTGCGAGCTCGTTCTACCGCTTCGGAAGAAACCTTAAAGACTTCATCAACATCATTACCTTCAACTGTATAGCCAGGAATTGCGTATGCAGATGCTCTATCCGAAATGCGGGCTACCTTCATGCTCTTCTCAGTTGAAAATGACATTCCGTATTTATTGTTTTCGCAAACAAAGACCACAGGTAGATCCCAAATTGATGCCAAGTTCAATGCTTCATGAAATGCACCTTCATTTGTTGCACCATCACCAAAGAAACACATCACAACTCGGTCGGTTCCTTGCATCTTTTGCGCAAGAGCTGCACCTGCAGCAATTGGTATACCACCTGCAACAATTCCATTGGCACCTAGGTTGCCAGTTTTTGCATCGGCAATGTGCATACTGCCACCACGCCCACGACAATAACCTGTTTGCTTTGCAAGTAGCTCGGCCATCATGCGTGTGAGATCAGCACCTTTTGCAATGCAATGGCCATGACCTCGATGAGTACTGGTGATGTAATCGGTTGGTCGCAATGCTGCACAAGCACCGACAGCACTTGCTTCTTGGCCAATTGATAAATGCATCGTGCCGTGCATTAAACCGCGAGCGAAGAGTGAGTCAACCGCCTCTTCAAATAATCGAACAGCCCACATTGCTCCAAGAGTTACTCGCGCAGTATTGGGAGAGTCGCTCAGTAGGGAGTTGCTTGGTGCAATCAGAGGCTCAATTTCGTTTGACATACGGCTCCTGCACATTTGTGAACTTACTGCAACATATGTGCGTAAGTGTGCCATACTTCACTATTGTTTGTCCATCATTTCGAGTAAGGATTTTACGTGGTGCAATTTGAAGCCGTTGTGATGTCGCCAGTTGGATTACACGCGCGCCCCGCTGCGCTCTTTGTAAAAAAGGTCACAGCATCTGGACTCAAGGTAAGCGTGGAGCCACTCAATGATGGCGTTGCTACCGCCAGTGCCGATGGGAAAAGTATTTTGAGTGTGCTGTCTCTTGGCATCAAAAGTGGCACAACGATTAGAGTGACTATTGAAGGCGACAACGCGGAAGCGCTCGCGAATGATTTGAAAGAATTGTTGGCAGACCCAAACGTGTAAACAGATTACCCTTGCCAGGTGCGAGTTGGTATAGGAATCGATGTTCATCAGTTTGATGAAACTAAACCGCTATGGCTTGGTTGCATCCTATGGCCAGATCAGGTTGGACTTGATGGTCATTCTGATGCTGATGTCATCGCTCATGCGATTTGTGATGCGTTACTCAGTGCCGCCCATCTTGGTGACCTCGGTAGTAACTTTGGAGTAGATAAGCCCGAGTACAAGGATGCCTCAGGTGAGCTCTTCCTGATGGAAACCTTCGAACTGATTACTGATGCAGGATTCAGAGTAGAGAATGTCGCAGTTCAACTCATTGGAAATCAGCCGAAGATTTCCCAACGGCGCTCGGAAATGGAAGCCATCATCAGTAAACACCTAGGTGATGCCATTATCAATATTTCGGGCACTACGTCCGATAGTTTGGGATTTACCGGAAGGGGAGAGGGGCTTGCTGCAATTGCAACCTGCCTGCTCATGACGCTCTAATGACTCTTTCGCTGTATGACAGTTTTTCAAGAACACAAAAACCTCTGAAACCGCTTCAGGGCAATACGTTTCGTATGTATTTGTGTGGTGCGACAGTTCAAGGACAACCTCACGTTGGCCATATGCGATCCACATTGGTTTTCGATGTATTAATCAACTGGCTTGAGTATTTGGGCTATTCGGTTGAACTAATTCGAAACGTCACTGACATTGATGACAAGATTTTGCACACTGCAATTCACGAGCAACGTCCATGGTGGGCCGTAGCAGCACATTACGAACGTGAATTTCAAACTGCTTATCAAGCGCTTGGATGTAAAGAGCCAACAGCACAACCTCGTGCTACTGGCCACATGACACAAATAGTTGAATTGATTGAACGACTGATAGAACGAGGACATGCGTATGAATCAGAGGGCGATGTCTACTTTGATGTTCGGTCCTTTACATCCTATGGTGAACTCACCCGTCAAAATCCAGACGACATGGAATCGAGTGCCGATAGTGTGCACGAAGCCAAGAAGCGAGACATTCGTGACTTCGCACTCTGGAAACATGCAAAAATAGATGAACCGTCTTGGCCTTCACCCTGGGGAAGAGGCCGTCCAGGTTGGCATATTGAATGTTCGGCAATGGCTCTGGCATATCTCGGAGAGAGTTTTGATATTCACGGCGGTGGACTTGACTTGATGTTTCCGCATCATGAGAATGAAATTGCTCAATCCAAAGCCGCCGGATATCACTTTGCAGAAACGTGGCTTCATAATTCATGGGTTACCCAAGCCGGCGAAAAGATGAGTAAGTCACTTGGTAACTCGCTCATTGTTCGTGATGTGCTGAATCGGATTAGTGGAATCGAACTTCGCTGGTACCTACTCAGTGCACATTATCGAAGTAATCTTGAATTTTCAGATGATGCAATGTTTGATCAAGCAGCAGCGTTCAGACGCATCCAAGGATTTGTCATGAGGGCCGAATCACTCGTTGGAGATATTGATCTCAAAGATGTGGTGCTGGATGCGGCGTTTGTGGCGGCGATAAACAACGACTTGTCGCTACCAGAAGCATATGCAGTACTACATGAAAATGTTGGAGAAGGAAACACTGCAATCACGAGTGGTGATCTAGACACTATTCGACACAAATATCGCCAAGTTCGCAGAATGCTTCAAATTCTTGGAGTTGATGCAAGTCTGTTCAACGAACATTCAACGAATGCCGAAGATTACAAATCGGTGGTTGAACACCTCGTTGCCAGCAAAATTGTTCAACGCGCTCAAGCTCGCGAACACAAAGACTGGACGCTGGCAGATCAAATCAGAGATGAGTTACGCCAAGCTGGAATCGAACTCGATGACACTGCAGATGGAACTCGTTGGAGTATTTCGAAGGATAACAATGCCAGGTAATTCATCGCGTAGAGGTGCAGTTCGCAAAAAGGGTAAAGGCGCAACAGTTGGTTCTGGAGGTAAAGGTCGACGGAGACTTGAAGGTAAAGGCCCAACCCCTAAGGCACGTGACCGAAAGCAGAAAGAACTTCCAAAGCGCGCACCTGCAAAGAGTGTCAAGCGTGCCGTTAAGCCTCAAAAGTCTGCAAGCGACGTTGTGGTCGGTAGAAATCCAGTTGTGGAGGCACTTCGTGCCCAAGTTCCAAGCACAGGGCTATTGATTGCTATTGGAATCGACCGGGACGAGAGAATTGCAGAGGCAATTCGACTCGCGAAGAATTTAGGTATTGAAATTTCTGAGGTTTCAAAAAATCAAATAGATCGAATTGCTGATACCGCACTCCATCAAGGAATTGCTCTCGTTGCAAAACCATATGTGTATGCACCGCTAGAAACTCTGATCACAAGTTCAAAAACCCTTCTCGCACTTGATGGAATAACCGATCCTCGCAACTTAGGCGCAATTATTCGTTCTGCGGCAGCTTTCAATTCGGGCGGCTTGATGATTGGTGAACGACGAAGTGCTCCAGTTACCGCAGTTGTGTGGCGAACTTCAGCAGGTGCTGCTGCCCGGCTACCAGTTGCTCGGGTGACAAATTTGACTGCAACATTGCGTGAGGCTCAAGAAGCTGGCTATTTTGTGGTTGGTTTAAGTGCGGATGCGAAAAAAGACATCATTGAGGTTGCTGAACACTTCGCAGATGTTCCAGTCGTACTGGTGATTGGTAGTGAAGGCAAAGGGATTTCCCGATTAGTTTCACAAACTTGCGATGAAATGGCAAGTATCTCCATCACGAGCGATACAGAATCTTTAAACGCATCAGTCGCTGCTGCAATTGGGCTTTACTCAATCAATTCAGTTTCAACGGCGAGGTAATTTCTGAGGTGTCATCAAGATTTATGATGGCTGCTTCATCAGGTTTGTTTGCTAATACGTTTACGATGTAGTCACCAACGACGTCTGTCAACGCAATTGATTGTCTTGCCTTTTCTGACATGAACCATCTATGCTCTAAAACTTCATGGAAAATTTCCGCAGGTTCTAATTTTCGTCGAAGTTCGCGCGGAACTTGTTGCATTACTGGCTCATATGTTTCCAACATCCAGCGATGCGCTACCTCTTCTTCGCTTTGACTTTGAGCACTAGTCGCCTTAAAACTATCAAGATCATTCAGGAGTCGTCGAGCTTGGTTCTCTTCCACATCAAGTCCAGTGAGGCGTAATAATCGACGCGCATGATGGCCAACGTCAACAACTTTTGCCTGAACCCGTACCAGTTGTCGATCGGCGTCAATCGTTTGCATTGATATTCCAGAAATATCAAATCCTAAATCGTTGAGATTGCGAATGTGTTGATCAAGTTCGTTTCTATTCCCGTACTCAATCATCACTGGTCGGTTCAAGAGATCCCAAAGTTTTTGATATCTATTGCCCAAGCTCGCACCTAATTGGATTGGATCGACACTCTCAGGCAATTTACCGCCATATTCAAGGTCAAGTAATTCTCCTGTGACGTTCAAGATTGCGGTATCAATGTCATATTGCCTTTGTCCATCAGAAAGTTGCGTATGTAATTCGCCAGTTTCTGCATCAACAAGGTATGCCGCAAATGCACCGGCATCTCTTCGAAATAAAGTGTTGGAAAGTGAACAATCATTCCAAGAAAATCCCACAGTATGGAGGCGGACAAAGAGTGCAGTCATGGCATCAAGGAGTCGACTTGCTGTGTCAGGCCGAGGAGTTGAGGAAAAAACTGCTCGATAGGGGAGTGAAAAATCTAGATGGCGAGTAATCAGGATGGCTGGTAACGGCTCATCGTTTTTATCGGTTCTGCCCGAAATCACCGCAACTGCCTCGACAGCAGGTATTGATCTATTTTGTAATTCCAGTAAGAGTTGGTACTCCTTGATTGCGAAAGACTCTTCAATTTCTTTCAGTGCGTGCACAACGCCATGAATTCTGATGAACCGAACGATATGTCGAGAGATACCCCGTGGCAGAGCAACAATTAAATCTTCTGACCATTCTTCAAGCGGAGTATCCCAAGGGAAAAACAGGAGGTCGGGATCTGCGATGGCCGCAGTTACGGCTAACGACATCCCGACCTCTCGTAAGTGCTTATTTGCCTAAGCGCAATGTTGTATTTGGGTCAAACACGTGGATATGTTGATCTTTGATGTTGACCTGAATTGTGTCATTCACTTTGGGTGGACGACGTCCGTCGGTTCGAATCACTACATCTTGCTCGCCATGTGAAGTATTCACCTTGCCATGCACATACGCATCAACACCGAGCACTTCAACAAATTCAACAAGTACTGATAAACCTTCAGCTAAGAACATATCTTCTGGTCTAAAGCCAACTGTTACTTCACTGAGTCCTTTGCTTTTCGCGTCAGCAAGCACATCGGCTGGAGTTGGGAGTACGGCGCCACCTATAGAAATTCCATTTTCTGTGACATTTCCCCACACCAAGTTCATTGCAGGTGAGCCGATGAAGCCTGCTACAAACACATTCGCTGGATGATCGTAAAGATTCTGTGGCGTATCAACTTGCTGGAGAACGCCGTCTTTCAATACAGCGACGCGATCACCCATAGTCATTGCTTCAACCTGATCGTGGGTTACGTACACCGTAGTCACACCAAGTCGACGCTGAAGTGATGCAATCTGGGTTCGAGTTTGCACACGAAGTTTTGCATCCAAGTTTGAAAGTGGCTCATCCATGAGGAATACCTGAGGTTCGCGGACAATTGCACGACCCATTGCCACACGCTGACGTTGTCCACCAGAGAGTGCCTTGGGTTTGCGATCAAGGTATTCCATAAGGTCAAGAAGTTTCGCAGCCTCTTCTACTCTGCGTCGAATTTCATCTTTTGGAGTGCCAGCGATTTTGAGCGCAAAGCCC
>JAURLB010000225.1 GCA_030831445.1 Candidatus Nanopelagicales bacterium
GGATATTTGACTGGGATGCAACCGTAGGTGAGCACACAATTCAAGTGCGATCGACTGATAAAAGCGGATACACCCAAACTGAGGAAGTTCGTCGCGTTGATCCCGATGGGGCCACTGGTTGGCACACGCGCACGGTAACTGTTATTTAATTTTGAAACTTGCGCGCTCGGACGGACTCGAACCGCCAACCCTCTGATCCGAAGACAAGTCAGCAACGAATGCTGGTGTCTGTGATGTCTGTATAGGTAGATGGGGTATGGGTTGGTATCGGTAGCAGTGTCACCTGGTATCTCTCGTTTTGTGTGGTTTGTGACCCAGTGGTGACCCCGGCATTCATCGACACCGTGACCTGCGGTTAAGAAATACTATGCATTGACTTAGATGCACTCTCCAGGAACCTTGCAGCACTGTCGTTAATCGCCGAAATTGAATAAAAGTTTGGCAACTTCCTCAGTATTGCAATCTCATATCAGCTAAAAGATTGTTGAAGACAATCTTAGGAAACAACATGATAATTACTCTCACGTCAACGTGTCAATAGTTTTTGTGGTCTTCACATTGTATAACTCAAAAAGAAACAAGAGAAGTGAGAACCCGGCCGAGATCCACTGCGCCATTGAATGATTTACATTATTCACACTTATAACAACTCCGATAACCACGGCTGCCACGGTCGGGACGATCAGTTTGGTTCCATTGGACAAAGAGGGGAAACCATGCAACTGAAAACGGAGTAGAGAATGTCCGTAACGGTCACTTTTGCTTCCGCGGAGCGGGAGGTGGAGCAGTGAGATGCCGACAAAAGATATGCAAATCACCACCAGCACGGGGTATTCATTTGTGTATGTGAACGCCAAGAAGCCAATGACTAAGGTGCACAATGCGATACCAAGCAATTCCCGTGCAATACTTTCGTCCCGTTTAATGTCTCCCGCACGAAGATCTGTGGTTCTAAGAAGAAAATTAATTGAACTCTTCGCCTTTGGAGATTTTTGACTTCGCAATGCTATTTCGCTGGCGAATCGGAACGCTGTAATCAGAGCTCCGATTGCAGCGGGAGTGACAGCAAGAGGATCCCAGAAGGCTTGCGTGGTCGAAGAAATCTGGCTTTGCAGTTCATTCGAGAGCTTGAGGGCGATGACGAACATGAAAGTGGTGCCCCAAAACAGTTTTAAAAAAATCGACAAAGTGAGATCTTCAAGCCATCGCGGCTGAAATAGTGTTGAAGAGATAATAGGCGTGAAACTGAACGCGACGACTAACAATGACGTCGTTAGCGGATCAAAAGCAAAACCACTTGTTAGCTCATCGCCCGCGCTGGCGAATAGCGAAGAGATGCGCACGACACCGAGCAAAGTCGTGATCAATGCATAGATGAGACCGTGCAGTGCGGAGAGCCACGCACAAACGAAACCCAAACTCACGAGGAGAGCAACCGTCCAAGTAGAACCGAGGTCGAGTGCCGTTGATGAAATGATTGAAGCTACAACAGGAAAAACCAAAGTAACGAGAAATATGGGGCGAGCCAAATATGGTTCGGCGGGACTTTCCTGACCTTGTTGCATAGGGTGCGGGTGTAGCCTCATGCATGCCGCATTGAGAATCCCCGTGTCATAAAAGACGCGAGAAAAAATGCGCGAATTACGTATTATTCGAGGCGGTTTTGCTATGTTCTCGGCATCTATTCTCTCTTCATGGCTGAGGAGTTCCATAGTGAATGCGGTTCCTACTGCTTCGGCAGTGGGTTTCTCTGCGTTTGCAAATTGAGATAAATCGCTGTCTAGCTGGTTGGCCGAAACAACGTTGGATGTCCTCTCGCTAGTTTCCGCAGAGCGCTGAGAAGAATCTGAAGCGCTACCGCCAGCAGATCCCGAAATGGAAGTGTTACGCGATGCCGCCGCACCCGCCGCAACCACCGCGGAGAAGGTCGCCACTGCAAGAACGATTGCGACTGCGGAATCGGCGGCATTCACATGTGTATTACGCAAAGGAGAGTCAATCAAAGTTGTTGTGCTATCGGCCGCACTTTGTGTTGTGGTCGTGATGTTCAAGGTCGCAAAAACAAAGGTGGAGCAAACATTGGTTTTGATCAAACAGTCATCCAAAGGTTGAACAGGATTCCATTGCAGGTTGAAGATAAGTAGCGGGGCTTTCCAGTTAAGGACCAGCACTCCAGGTTGCACAGTCACTGGACTTGAAGGGTTGCCCAGTGACCCATTACGTGACTTCAGATCTGATTCAAAGCCTCCTAAGAAAAAATCTGTTTCTAATGAGCCGACGGTAGAGGGAATCCAATATGTATTTTGCCCGTATTCGGGGTCGGCAACTTCGTAATAGCGTCCCCTCATCGTGATTGGCCCACCAGCAAGTACATCCTGATCATCAATCGCCCAAGATGAAGTGATTGCTGAAAAGTCGGTGGTGCGGGAAAGGGCCACTGAAGTTCCAAATCCAGTGAGAGCGCAAGAATTTGCAGTGCAGTCCAGTTCAATGGTTGATGTTGTTCCATCTGCCATCGTGACGGGGTAGATTCCAGAAAGAGTCGGCATATCGGCGTTCGCCTTAGCTAGCCCAGTCGCAACACCGAGTACTGGCATGACCACAAGCGTCCAGAAAACAATTATTTGACGAGTTCTGTGTGTCTGCATGTCAAATAATGCTAGACGAAACAAGTCATCACCGATTATGGACGTCTAGTCAAACTTTTATAAACATTGCGCGCTCGGAGGGACTCGA
>JAURLB010000226.1 GCA_030831445.1 Candidatus Nanopelagicales bacterium
TTCAAAACCAAGTTCTTCAATCACAATTTCTTCTAATGCGTCGAGCAGTGATTCATCTCCGCCAAACAAGTCCACCATGTCTTGGCCAGTGCCAACTGGACCTTTGATACCACGTAGTGGATAGCGAGCAATCAAATCTTCAAGTCGATCAAACGCAATCAAGATTTCTTCAGCCGCATTGGCAAACTTCTTGCCTAGTGTTGTGAGTTGGGCTGGAACATTATGTGTTCGACCGGCAATCACTGTTGATTCGTATTCTGTTGCCAGTGTTGCTAATCGAGACAAACTCGCAACAAGTTTGATTCGAATGAGTTCAAGTGAATATTTGATTTGAAGTTGCTCAACATTCTCGGTGAGATCACGAGAAGTCATACCTTTGTGAATATCTTGAAACCCTGCAAGTTCAGCAAACTCTTCAATGCGTGCTTTCACATCATGTTTCAGTACTGCTTCACGTTTGCGGATTGAGTCTATGTTCACATTCAGAATTTGACTTTCATACGCCCGGATAGATTCATCGCTGATATCAAGGCCTAATTCTTTTTGGGCTTTGAGAATTGTGAGCCAGAGTTGGCGTTCCAAGATGATGCGGTTATGAGCCGACCAGATAGTTTTCATGTCGCCAGATGCGTATCGCTCAGCCAGGATATTAGGTATCTGATTGGCTGATGTCACTGGCTTATTATCCCTGATTCTCACTAGCCTTTTGGGCAATATCCCTGCGATAGTGAGACCCCTGAAGCCGAATATGTGAAATGGCCTCATATGCCCGACTTCGGGCACTCTTGAGGTCTTTGCCGAGAGCGGTTACTGAAAGTACTCGCCCACCAGCACTCAGAATGTCATCACCTTCAGCTTTCGTGCCAGCGTGGAAAATCTCGACACCTTCGACTATCTTGGCCAATTCGAGGCCTTCAATCACGTACCCTGTTACTGGACTTTCAGGATAGTTTTCACTTGCAATAACCACCGTGACAGCACTTTCACTCGACCATTGAAGTGGTGGAAGTGAATCAAGTTCACCTTGAGCAGTGCGGAGAAGAAAGGTGCCAAGTGGGGACAACAAGCGAGAGAGCACAACTTGAGTTTCTGGATCTCCAAAGCGTGCATTGAACTCAATCACTTTCACACCACTACTCGTGACAATCAGCCCTGCATACAACAACCCAATAAATGGCATTCCCCGCTTCGCAAGTTCTGCCACAACTTTGTCGCCGATTTCTCGTGCTACAAATTCTCCAAAATCATCCCCAACGAAAGTGAGTGGTGAGTAAGCGCCCATTCCCCCAGTGTTCGCACCTTCATCATTATCAAATACTCGTTTGAAATCTTGTGCTGGAACTAATGGAATGGTGCGTTTCCCGTCTGCTAATAAAAAGAGTGACACTTCTTTGCCCGATAAAAATTCTTCAACAACAACCATTCCGTGTTCGAGACACATCTCTGCATGGGTTAATGCTTCTGCTTTATCGTTAGTGACAACAACACCTTTACCTTGAGCAAGCGAATCATCTTTCACAACATATGGTGCAGAAAACGCATCTAATGCGTTTTCAACTTCTGTAATAGTTTTACAATCAAACCAACGTGCAGTTGCAATCCCAGCAGACATCATGACGTCTTTTGCGAAGCTCTTACTGCTTTCTATTTGGGCAGCATTCTTGTTCGGGCCAAACACGACAAAGTTGTTTTCTCGCAAAACATCAGCAACACCATGAGCAAGTGGTATCTCGGGGCCAATCACAACCAAATCAATGTGATTACTTTGCGCTAATTGAAGTGTTGCAGCCGGATCTTTAATATCGAGCGGAAAGGTGGGAACAATTTCCGCAATTCCAGCATTCCCAGGGGCTGCAATAACACTCTTTACATCAGTGTCTTTCAGAAGGGTGTGAATGATGGCGTGCTCTCTGGCACCAGAGCCAATTACCAGTATTTTCACGAGGTAAATCTAGTGAAAATCTCTAACCGAATCGGCCAGCGATGTAATCCTCGGTTCGCTTATTTGAAGGGTTGATGAACATTTTTTCGGTATCATCAATTTCAACTAAGTATCCATAGCGTTCACCAGTTGGGTCAATTTCAGCCGTGAAGAAAGCAGTTCTATCTGACACACGGGCAGCTTGTTGCATGTTGTGAGTAACGATCACAACTGTGTAGTCCTTCACAAGATCCATCATCAAACTTTCAATGATTGAGGTTGCAATTGGGTCAAGCGATGCACACGGCTCATCCATGAGCAACACGTCTGGATTAGTGGCAATAGCTCGTGCAATACAGAGTCGCTGTTGTTGACCACCAGAGAGTGCGAAGCCATTCTTAGTCAAATCACTTTTCACTTCATCCCAGAGACCAGCTCGCTGAAGTGATTGCTCAACAACGTCCTGGGTTTGGGATTTACTGAGGTTCTTGGTAATCACTCGTGGCCCATATGCAACATTGTCAAAAATTGACTTTGGGAAAGGGTTTGGTTTTTGAAACACCATACCAATACGGCGTCTTACTTCAATCGGATCAACATCTTCAGCATAAAGGTCAAGACCGCGATACAAAACTTTACCCTCAACCTTCGCACCTTCAATCAAATCATTGGTGCGATTGAGTGAGCGAATCACTGTTGACTTACCGCAACCTGAAGGACCAATAAAAGCAGTGATTTCGTTTTCAAAGATATCGAGTGTTACATCTCGGACAGCTCGCATGGCACCGTATGACACATTTAAGTTCTGTAATTGCATCACGACTGACTTCTCACCAGTTGGATTGCTGTTCGCTTTGACGTCCATGACTACCACTTTCTTTCGAACTTGTTACGGATATAAATCGCTAGACCATTCATCAAGAGCAAGATTGCGAGTAATAGCACGCTGGCAGCTGCCGCTAGGGTCTTGAATTCAGCCTGTGGGGCAGATGACCACCCAAATATCTGAATTGGTAACGTAGTGAAGCCAGCAAGCAGTCCATTTGGATCATAGGTAATAAAGACAAGTGCTCCGAGGAGTAAGAGGGGTGCCGCTTCACCAATCGCACGTGAAATCGCCAAGATCGTGCCAGTCGCAATACTTGGGATTGCCGCCGGCAGAGTCTGGCGAAACGTTGTCTGGATTTCAGTTGCACCAAGCGCTAGTGAACCCGCTCGAATTTCTTGAGGGACTGCTCGAAGAGCCTCACGGGTCGTCAAAATAATGACCGGCATAACAAGCAGTGCAAGTGCTAATGACCCACCAAACACAATGTTTTTATTACTGAATCCGAGTAGTTGCAAGATACCCAGTGTCAACATACCGAACACAATCGCTGGTACTGCTGAAAGATTTTGAATGTTGAGTTCTATGAATCTATTGAATCGATTCTTTTTATCGGCAAACTCTTCAAGGTAGATTGCAGCCATAATTCCAA
>JAURLB010000227.1 GCA_030831445.1 Candidatus Nanopelagicales bacterium
CTCGACGCGCTTGGACATGGCGACTCCCTCGGGTGAGGGAATCTCGGCGACTTGGTTTTGGATGATGGGTTCGATTCCCCACTTGGCGGCGAGGGGTCGTGCGGTCTGTTGGCACCTGGCGAGTGGGCTCGAGATGATGGTGAGTGGTTTGTTCGTCAGGGTGTGCAGTTCGTCTGCGACACGTACGGCTTGGTGTTGGCCGATTTCGTCGAGGTCGGGGTCGACTGCGGTGTCCCAGCCAGCAGAGGCGCGGCCGTGGCGCACCATATATATGTTCAACATCAAACCATGATTTCTTATGCAACAACATAAAAACAAATTTTCTGTCGGCTTACGCTGAATCTAGGTGGGACACCGAGAAAAAGATACATTTCAGCTATTACCAGCTTCAACAAACTGACTTACATAGCCTTAATTTTCGAAAATTCAATTCCGATCTTCGCGGAAATAAATCCACAATTATGTGCTGTATTTATTTAAAGTCATTTGACCCTCACTTGCGAGCCAAACAAGTACCACGAGACCTCCAAATGGAACAAGAACCCAAAGCAGATTCCACCCGGATCGTCCGCCGTCATGCAATCGACGGACAGCAACTGCAATCGTAGGAATAAAGAGAACGAGTACAGCAATGGCGTAAAGTGCTGGCGCAATTATCGCGGTCGCAAAGTAAACGATGATTCCGAACAGCACAAAGTACCAATATTCAGAACGTCTGGCCCGACCATTAAAGTTGGCGAAATTCGCAAAACAGTATTTCACTGCTTCTGAAAAACTCATTGACTTTGGAAGCCCAATCCCAGCTTGTAGCTGCTGCGAGGTAGCCGGAGCAGATTGCTGCCCCCATGAAGTCGGCTGAGATTGAGATTGAACATGGCTTTGCGGCTGAGAGTGCTGCTGAAAACCTGAATCAACTGGTGCATTCGTGTTTACAAAGCCACCAACACGAGTACCACACTTGTAGCAGACTTTCCCACTGAAAATTTCATTTCCACAACCTGAGCAGAGTGCCATGAGTTTTCTCCTATGTTCTACTAGTTTCGCTAAATTGTCTGAGAGCTGCCATTAGGGTCTGAGCCCTTTTGATTTTGCCAGGCTAAGAGCCCCGCTCCCCGGAGAAAGGGAGTTGATAAACCCACCCATAGATACGCACTCGTCTTCAAAATCGACTTCTCCATCGCCATTAGTGTCCCGATCAGGCCTACAGTCGGTTGTTTCATCAGTCCCAGGAACACCTAATAACGTTGGAATTCCAACAAGCTCGCCAAATCTATTGAATGCCCCTCCACCGCTGTTGCCTCCAGAGATCGCGATCGATGACTTGATCCAACGAACTCCTCCAAAATTCGTAAAGCCTGAAACTTCCCCTTTCGTGACTGTGATGGATTCTCCACCGATTGCAGGAAATCCAATTGCAATCAACTCGTCGCCCAGTCGAACTTCATCAGCAATTGCGACTGGGACGAGTTCGCCAGTAAAACTTCCATTAGCTGAAATTTTGAGAATCGCAAGATCGGATTCTTCGCTTGCCGCAACAACTCGTGCCGTATGTGTTGTTATTGGTGCACGGTCCACTTTTGCGACAGTGCGAACCAAGATTTGATCAATGATGCAGTTCTCGTTGCTCTCTACTATGTGAAAATTGGTGAGTACATAGTGCGAGTTGATGATCACCGTCCCAGAACCGAATGCACACTCTTCACCGTCTTCCTGAGCGACAACTTGCACTATTGATTTCGCGACATTCACTCCGCTCACGTTCTCTATTCCCGGAAGAAGGTCCTCAGTCGCTGCTTCGAGAACTGTTGATGGTGCAGAAATGTCTGTTTCTTCTAGAGATGAATTTCTTGAGCTACTCAGAATGAACAACCCTGCAAGAACAATGATTGATGCCATGATCAAAGTTGCGACCATATTGGGATTTCTCAATGAGATTCGAGAAATGCGCGAAGTGAATTCCTCTCGCTTCGGAACTTCATCCACAATTGCGGGTGTAATCAGCCCATCCATCCCGATGATTGGCCGATTAGAACTAAATTGATCTTGTGGTTTGCCACAATTTGAACATACATAGGCGAAAGATTGATTAACGAACGAGCAGTTCTTACACTTCACTGCAAATCGTCACGTTTCATCTTCAAAATTGGCCGCGGAGATCCCGATGGTATTCCGTTCCCACTTGAGGAGTTGCTTGAACGAGATGCAACACTCGAACCCATCTTTACTGCAGGACGGCCACGGAAAATCGCCGGCATCGCAAGTACTTTTTCCCATTCTTCGGCACTTGGTCTCCCAGTCGGTTCCATACTCCGCTCGATAAGACCCCTAATTTCGTCTGGCACACCTTTCGGTACAGCAGGGAGTCCAGAACTCGGTGTAGAGGGTCTGTCAGTACCACTTGCCCAAATCGCCCTAAACGCGGCGATCGCTAACTTATAGATGTCACTTTCTTGACTTGTCGGCTTCCCCGCAAGGTGTGGATCATCCCAGTCCGGAGACTGCTTGGGAGATGCCACTCCACCTTCACCCATTATTCGAAAACTGTCGCAATCAATAATCATCACTTGATAGCTCGGCGTGTCTGTCCAAAGGAGATTCTTCCCAGAAATGTCTCCGATAATCACACCATGGCCATGCAAGAACTTGATTGTCTTGGCCAAGTCATGGACAAGTGCAAGCGCATCTGCGGGAGCGACTTTTGGTACTTCCGTCACGATATTTGGATTGTTATGAAACTTAGTTCGCAAAGAAAGATAATTCCACTCACATAAGACTGTCTTAGGGTTCGATCGAATTCCATGCTTTCGAATAAAACGTCTTTGAATTCCAGGCATAACAAATCCCTTGAGGCGGCCGTTATCGATGACCGTTCGTTCTGGCCAAACAGTTCGATTTACGAGCCACGACTTCTCTTCAGGGGTCCACCGATTTTGTAATTCAATAAGCCGATTTAGGGCACTCATATCAGGCGACGTATACGAAGCGTCCAAGAACTCCTTATAAACCCTGTCCCCAAATTGCGGGACTCTGAAGACAACCCCCTCTCCGCCTCTCCCAAGCTCCACCAGAGGGCCAGCTGAAACTAAGGAACTAAATTCAATGGGAGAAGACATTTGAACTCACTTCGTTCTTTGCCAGACCGCAATCACTGTTCTGTCATCGTCAGCAGACTTCAAATCAAATGAAACATCGTTGATAAATGTACTCATATTCACTGGTGTCGACCATTGCTCGGCCAGGTAGTCCCCAAGCAACGTTTGCCTGCCGTTTGCACTGAGGAAGTTCCCCACTCCATCGCTCATCGCGACGAGCACAGCATCTTTTCTTACTTCGACTTCATCAATCACGAATGACGTAGCCGCTGGAAACGCAGCAGTTGCAGGGTTAATCAAGTCGTCAGGTCCATTGCTAAACCCAACTTTCTCCCACGATCCTTCAGCTTGACTCAAAATAAAGACAGGGCTGTCACCAATTGACCCAACGATCGCTCTGTTGTTATCGGGATCATCGGCAGTGTTCTTGATTAAGAAAGTAAGAGTTGTATTGAAATCTGACAAATCGACATTGCTTAGATCAACTCCCGAGGCTCCAAAGAGTTCACTTTCAAGTGGCATCAATTTCTGCCTACAAGAATCAAGCACGCTTTCAAGATTCGCACTCACATACGCAGAATCGATGCAGTCGGCTTCTGTAATTAAACGACACAACATATGAGCCAGGAGCTGTGCCGTTCGACGGGCTCCATAATGTGAATACCGCGCACTACTCATCCCATCGCAGAGAACTGCGACAAGAAACTGTGATCCCGACTTGTCGCTTGCTGACTGGACAGCGAATGCATCCTGACACGGTTTCGCATCAAGTTTGTGCTTGTTGCCACGCAAGGATACGGCGGCCACTGCACAGGCGCCAAAGGTTCCAATATCGCACGTTGCATCCCCGGTCATTCCAGGTGTCGTGAGTTGACACCACTCGACCATCGGATCCCACCAGTTTCTCTTCGCGAATGAAGATTTTTCGCCAATTTGTGGTGGTGTAACGATGTTTCTTTCAGAGTCATTGTCACTGACACTTGTCGAATCTTGTCCAATCGACAGGCCAACTGCTGCCAAAGTTGGACGACTACGTTTTTCACTATGTTCGGGTTCGTTTACATCTCGAGGCGAAACGGCCGTTCTACCAGCTGATGAATTACTAATGCCTTTGCCTTGAATATCCGAGACTTGCTTACGCATTACCGGCGTACGGGTAGCGTGCGCATTCTTGGGTCGGTCTCGAGTCAGCGTCTGTTCACGTCGATATCTCAATTCAGGTGCACGAGCTTGTTGCGGAACTCCGAGATTTTCACGGTTGCGGTCGTTCGCATATTGAGGTATCCCAATTAGTCGACGAAAGAGAAATAGTAGGAAACCGAGCAAAATCAGAACCGGAACAGCAAATTGCAGTAACCTCTTCGCGGAAGAGCCAGCATCTCTCGATGAATCGTCTGAAGAGTATCTGCTTTCGTCTCCACGATTCTCGGCCGACTGAAGTGTCGCATCGGTACTTGGAAGTAGCTCAGAAGTTCTAGTTTCTTGGCTCGTGAGCGGCTGCAGCGGAGAATCATCTGCGCCAGAGTTTGCAGCGAATAATCGGCTTGGGAGAGCAAGGCCTAAGACGATGTTCGAGATACATACAATTGCAACGAATCTCTTCAAAACTCCTGGGTGCCCCTGGTTCAGTCCTTCCACGTTGCTTAGACGAATTACATCGTGTCTAGTGGGACTGCGGTAGTTCCTGGTGGAGCCGTTGGGACAACCAGCGTGGGGGTCGATGAACTGCTCGAATTCACAATCGTGTTAGTTAACGACTTGAGTATTTCCTTTAATGCATTACCGGGGTCCACCCCATTGTTTGCGATAAAGGCTGCTTTTGTTCCAATCTTCCCAATTACTCCCGGATTTGCCCCAGCGACTCCAAACGAAATTATGTGGGGTGCCTGCGGATTCATCGACTTGTCAACGAGAGCACGGTGATTTGCTTCCCAATCGTCGGTCGGCTCCCCGTCAGTTATGAAGAACACCGCGGGTCGGTATACCTGAAGTCCCTGACTCTTAAGGCTGGAAATATCTCGCTGAATTACAACACGTAAGAGATTGAAGGCCTCACCATAATTTGTTAGCCCCTTTGCGGCACATCCTGGCATTGCGCCAACATCCGAGAGATTCGATAGAGGCAATAATTCTTCAGCGATATCGGAGAATGTCAAGAGTCCAATTCGACACTTATCTGATACCAGTGGATCTCCCGCAATAGCCGCATGGAGCTCTGGAAGTCCGCTATTTATTGCGTCAATCCCTCCGTTGGCGTCCATTGAGCCTGACTCATCACACAAGATATAGAAAGGCAGTACCGCATTTCCTGAAACTTCATTTGACATACCCAGTCCTTATTGTCGTGGTTTGTTGTTCATTTGAATCGTTGGTCGTTGTCTTGCCACTTGGCTTGGTAAAGATGAGCTGCTCGTCGAGCCTTGCGCAACTTGTGCTCCGCCTTGCTGTGGACTTACTGCAGAATTTGGAGGCTGGACACCTTTTCGCTTTTTGCTCTTGAGCGTCAGCAACGTGTTCCCTACTTGGAGAGTTCCACCAATTGGGAGCAACCCATTTTGAGCTGGCTGGCCGTTGATGTGAACAATTGGTGCTCCGCGCAAGCATTCGATTGAAAGTCCTCCAGAAACTTTGGTGGCCCGAACATGCTGTTCAACAACAAGTGGATCACGGATCAATGTCACAGCAACAGTACGCGCGCATCCGATGATTGACGCATTATCAAAGAGAACGAATTGCTGACCAGCATGTTCGCCTCGTGCCAGTTCCAGGTAGTAATCGGTTGTGGCTGCATCGAGCAATGCAATAAACAGGCCCATAAGTGTTCCGATCAAAACGATTCCCACAAATCGGGCTGAGCTAACTCCATCTGTTGCGATTTGGTCAAACAGCAATCCGCCTAACAAGCCGCCGCCAAGACCACCCAGGCCACAGTTTCTTATACGGATCATCGATCTAAACCCAGCTCCGACTGCTAGTCCACCTAGCCCACCAGCTATGCCCCAGGCAAGTGTGCGAGCGGTTACTTGACTGCCATCACCCTCAAGCAACACTTCGTAGACCTTCTGTGCAACGGCACCCGAAATAAAACCTCCGACAGCCAAAGCAGGAAGTGCAGTCAGGACGTTTGAGGTGCTCTTCTCTACGTTGTTTTCCAGTACTCCTTGGGTAGCACTCAGCAGAAGCCCAATGCCGACGATTATGAGCAGAAACCAAACGCCCGTTGAGAGATAGAGGTTTTCAGGGAAGAATCGCTCAGTCTCACCACCCTGAATAGTTTCAGACAATAGATATCCCGCGATTCCTCCAAGGAGTCCCGCGATAGTCATCACTACAACTGGCGACTTCCCCTTCGTCAAACTGCGAACTTGGTTTGATACTGATCCTGATCCGTTTGACATGGCCCCCCGTTGCATATCACACCAATTACAGCCAGCCATCAAATAATTGACGGCCTTTTTGGTACACGGTCATTGTAGACCTATTGTCTGCCCAGGATTCAAACGATGCTTATTCCCAATTTTCCGCCCGTAACGAAGGCTCACTTCATCAATAGTGGCGGCTTCGCGTCAGTCTTTCGACACCCAGGGGACCATAGTCAGTTTCTGAAGAAGCTAAACACACCACTTACTGGCGATCTCGCAAAGATGCTTGAAAGACTGGTTGACGTCCAGCAATGGTCGCGACCAAGCGATCGTTCAACTCTTCTAACCCGCTTCAGTTGGCCCACCCAAGCATTTGGAACATCTGGCAACATCATCGGTTTTTCAATGCCCAAAGCCCCAGACGACGCCTACTTTACGCTCACCACCGCAGGTCGGACATCGCAACAATTGCTTCAGATGAAGTACTTGATGGATAAGAATTACTTTAACCGCAAAGCGGTTACCTCCCTCAAGCCGAATATCAATGAACAGGATCGACTTGAAATTGCAATCGACTTATATGACTGCATCCATACAGTCCATCGACACGGACTTGTTTACTCAGACTACTCAGGCAACAACCTAGTTGTTCGGTTGGGCGATACGCCTTCAGTATTCGTTCTCGATGCAGATTCAATCACAACTCCAGAATTACGTGAAAGATTTCCGATTAAGTCTCCGACTTGGGATGTCGCAGATGGACTGGACCCAGTGCAGTCCGATAGAGCCCTGTTCGCACTCTGGTGCTGGAGGTTCCTCATCGAGGAATACTCGAGCTATCCGATGCAAGAAGACATCAAGAAATTTGACAATCTACAAAGCACATCACTTGTATCAGCTCTTATAGAAACTTACCGTTCAGGTGATGAAGACTCATTTCGCTTTCTTTCATACGAACTAAGAAATATTCGGGATGAAGATAGAGATTCACGAGCAATCGCGCGAGCGTTCAATTCTGGATTTGCTCGCTTTGTAATTCGTGAAGCAGCAGAAACCAGGAGTGACTCCGATCGAGTCACGGTCGCTCTGGCAGAGCGTCACCTCGCCAACGAGCATCAAATTGAATCTTCAAATCCTTTACGACAACGAATACTCCTAAGTCGTCAAGCACATGCCGCATCTAATTTCAAGCTTGATTTACCTCCAGCAATTTCCTCGTATTCCGCACCCCGGACAATGAACGAACTTGGACAGCTAATTACTGAGGCCCGGGAGACAGAAGTCGCCACACATTTCGCAAACGGATCACTCTCGAATTTTGAAAATCATCCACTTTTGCAGCGAGCAATTAAACATGCCCTCGTTGAAGCAGGTCTCGCTTCAATTTCCGCTCGTGTTTCGACCGAGTCGGCCGACGTTCAGTGGAAGTGGCCGATTTCTCCCTATGTAAACTACGCACAGATCAACATCACATCTCCTCGAAAATCCATCTCTCATGAGATCGAAAGAAGATCTGGCAGGCCAACAGAAAATCGAATGTTAAACCTTTCTGGAGGCGGAAACGTAGATTTCCAAATTGTCGTAGGTGTTCGATCGCCATCTGGCAAAGTGGTTCTGGCACCCGCTTCATTGAAGCACTCAATTTCAATTCCAGCTGCGCTTGTTGATTCAAAATCTACTTCTAGGCGCAAACAGAACTTTTCGGCCGCTCCTGGAGACGCAAGTTTTTTCGATGTGGAGGAACAACAGCGCCTCGAAGCATTGGCGAAAGCAAAGCGTCAGCAAACTAGAAATCGTCGGGTAATTGTTGGGATTGCAGCCGCAATTCTTGCGCCAATAAGTACTTATGCTTTTCTGTACTTCTCAAAACCGAAACCAGACAACTCATGTAGGAATATTTCAATCGAAAAAATCGTCCGATGCCAGTACGGAATGAGCGACGAGTTCTCCAGCGCAAAGTATTTTTACTTTCCTCATTCAGGAAACTTCAAAATGACAAGAGCAAGTTCTTCGATGAAAATGACGGGAGGGTGACTTCAATGTTGAAGTGCAACAATGGCCACGAGCAACCAGAGAACTCTAGATTTTGTGGAATCTGCGGTTCAGCAATCACACTTGAGGACGAATTCGGCGCGTCCGAAGTCGCAGAGTGGGCGGAAGTGCCACCAGAACATATCGACCTTGACCTTGTGGATGATTCAACAGAGAACTCAGATACACCTATTCCAACAGATGACATTGCCGACATCGAAAGCGACGACAATGGTGGAGTTGATGACAACACGCTCGAACAGGAAGGCGATTCTGGCGGCGACGAGATGTTGTTAGGTGATGGACTCGAGTCTGATGTTTCCGAGTTTGATTACACGCATAGTTCGCAGTCATTTGCTTTTGGCACATCAGTTAGTTCAGACACCATGCAGAGACTTCAGTTATGGGCCTCGGAATATGACGAAACTGAGCATCCTTTTATCAAGGGTCTACAAGAAGCAGTAGCAAACCGTGATGACTTGAGCATGTGGGCCTCTCTAGACCCACAGAAGATGCTTCCACATCCAGACCCAATCGACGGAAGACGTTGGGATACCGCAGCTCGACTATTTGGGTTCCTAAGGAACGTTTTGGTTTTCGTTCCGGTTCTCCTTACTTGGCTCAGTATCGGTGAGGCAGTCGGCGCTTTTGGTGAGTACGCAAGAATTTACGAAAAGGAATTCGGCGAGGACACAACCATCCAATTTCTTCAATTCTGGCAAGATCCAGAAAGGTACTCTCCGGGTTTGCTTGGCCACTTCTGGACAATCGGCAGCGTTGCTTTCTTTGACGCAATTCTGATCCTCACAATTATTGCATTTACATTTTTGTCAGGTGCATTTGAAGCAAAAGCAGAGTCTGAAAATGCTAAGGCAGCCGAAGTGATCGAATTCAAGCGGCTTGCACTCGGCATAGATATCTCAAGGGCCCTCCATGGGAAACGCCAAGCCAACCCGGAATCAATTGGCGAGGCCTTGGCCGTAGCGCTGAGCGACCTAACTCAAGCAGCACGGGATGTAAGTGAAAGCGCATCGCGGCTTGAATCCGTTTCAGTAGGCGTTTCCGCGCTCAATCCACATATTGAGGCACTAAATCTAAGCACGAAGTCATTTATGGAAAACACGGGAGTCCAGATCGCCCAATCAGTCAATGATCTCGTCAAATCTGTCCAGAGCCTAAACACTGCAGTCGGAGGAAACGTGACGTCTCTCTTCTCTGAGGCGGCACTCTCGATCGAAGAGGCAAGCCAACAACTCGCACGAACGAACGCGTCAGTCGAATATGGCACCAAACAGTTGCGCGACGACCTAGATGCGATTCACCAACAGTTACAGAATGTCATCAGAGGAGGCCGATAGTGAAGAAGAAATTTGAACCAAAAGTCTTGATCGCTTCTCTTGGAATAGTCGTGATTATTGCTTCATGCAGTAGCAAGTCCGAGAGTTCGGGTGATAAAGAAGCCGCGATGTCCTGCCTTCGCGACCCCAGTGCGCCACTCGACAGCGGCGAAATCGTCAACGTTGGGCTGATTGTTGGAACTCGATCAGACCAACTTGCAAATGAAGTCGCATTAGCCGATACCCGAAAACGCGCAATACTTTCTGCAGGAGCGGCCGCATTGAACACGTACTGGCAGCCCCTTGCAGATGCCTGGGCCCTAAACGAAGCGTTTCTAGTCGCCACTATCAATGGAGGCCCAACTGTTGACGGCACTGGAAATGCAGTAAGCGGCACCCCAGAATACGAGTCATTCCTGAAAAACGTGAATCTTGACTTTGCGTCGGTTTCAAAAGATACGTACTGCAGAATCGCGTTTAGCAAACTCGGCCTCAACATCAACTACGACTCAAAGCCAGAATAAATGATGTTAGAGAGACGACCGAAACGTTTTCGTCGTACAGATGAAGTCACGGGACTTGCCGGCTGGCTGTTCACCGATTTGCTCCTAGGTCTGGCCATAGTTTTTCTTGCCACAACTTCGTTACAGGTTCTCGGAAGCAAAGATGGTTCTGGTGATCCGTGCACAACCGAGTATGAAAAAACCTATTTTGAAAAGCCGTTGCTTATGGAATATGCGAACGCTCAAGAC
>JAURLB010000228.1 GCA_030831445.1 Candidatus Nanopelagicales bacterium
CTGTCACTGTGAAGGAACTCGAAGATCTCACCCAAGCGGCTGAAGATCATAATTTCGATTCCGTGTGGACATTAGACCGCGTCGTAGTTCCTGAGGCATCTGATCAGGGGAAAATGACCTATCCATTCGGGATGATGGAGCAGTTTCCACTGCAGATGCCAGTATCGGCTCGCGGACAGTGGTTGCATGGCATGCCACTCATTCCCTGGCTGGCAGCAAAGACAAAGAAGGTCCGCATTGGTATGAGCATTATTGATACGCCATACCGTGCACCAGGAGTTCTAGCTGGAGAGATCGCAACGGTTGACCACCTGTCAAATGGTCGCGTGAATGTTGGTGTTGGTTCTGGTTGGATGCCTGAAGAATTCGCAGCAGCGAGTGCGTCGCACATCTTTCCAAAGCGTCACAAGCATGTACGCGAGACAATTGAAATTTTGCAAGGCATTTGGACAAACGATTTGTTTGAATACCACGGCGAATTTGCCGATTTTGATGCATGCGGCTTTGGTGCAAAGCCATTGCAGAAACCAGGACCTCCTATCTATTTCAGTGGATTAAAGGACCCAAAACGATCTGCAAGTCGCATTGCAAAGTACGGCCTCTCCGGTTGGATCGGAATTCAGGATTCTCCTGAAGACATCGCACACTGGCGTAAAGAGATTCAACGCGAGTTGGAAGAATTGGGAAGCGATCGCAATCTCAATGACGGTTTCGATATGTGCAGCATGATCTGGTTCACAATTACTGATGAACCAACCGACCAGACTCCTAATCGCAAGCTAAGCAATTATCTTGTGGGCACTGCTGATCAGATTACTGAAAACCTCATTTCATATAAGAAAGCTGGAATGACGATGCCTTTGATTTGGCCTCCGTTTTCAGGTGTTCCTGTATCAAAGACATTGGAAGATCTCAATCAATTGGTTGAGGAAATCATGCCAAAGGTAAACGCAAGCTGAGAACAAGTACTCAATAAAAAGGGCCCTCGACGTGGAAGAAAACATCGAGGGCCCTTTTGTATTTTCACAATAGGTGTAGTGAATGAACTTTCATGAATGAACTGGTACGAATTTGGTACGACACCTTGGACGCTCATTGGGAAAACGGGGGATAGGCGAGTCCTTGGGCGCTGAAGTTGCGTGACGAGATGGCCTTTTAAAGCCAGGCGGACTGCTGAGAGACGCTTTTCTTGGATTTCGATTCCCGGCGTCGCCTCAATTGTTCATTGTCGAGAGCGTGGCAGAATTGTCCACGTGCAACGCAGATTCACCCAGATTGACGTCTTTTCAAGCAAGCCGTATCGAGGCAATCCGGTTGCAGTGGTTGTTGACTGCGATGACCTGGATGGTGGCGAGATGCAGCAGTTTGCAAGATGGACCAATCTTTCTGAAACCACATTCCTTCTGCCTCCGACTAACCCTGTAGCTGATTATCGCGTGAGGTTTTTTACACCTACAGAAGAATTGCCCTTTGCAGGTCATCCAACTCTTGGTTCTGCATATGCGTGGTTGATTCATGGCGGAACACCTCGAAGCGATAACACGATTGTTCAGGAATGTGAAGTGGGATTAATCAATGTGCGCGGCGATGGAAATTCACTGACATTTGCTGCGCCATCACTTTTGCGTGGTGGTCCTGTGGAAGAGTCATTGGTAGTAGAGGCAGCAGCTTCACTCGGTATCGATAGGGAGGCAATCATTGATGCAGCGTGGGTCGATAACGGTCCTGGTTGGCTTGGCATTCAACTGGGATCAGCAGAACAGGTGCTGGCAATCAAACCACAAAAGATGAATCTCACATTGGGCGTTATCGGCGCGTATCCCGCTGGGTCGCGTTTTGCATATGAAGTTCGAGCGTTTTACTCCTCGGGTGGAGTGACTGTTGAAGATCCGGTAGCGGGAAGCCTGAATGCATCATTGGCTCAATGGTTGATAGGTGCAGGTCGTTTCGTGCCGCCGTATATGGCTTCGCAAGGCAAGTCAATGGGCCATGCTGGAGAAATTCACGTTTCAATGGATGAGTTGAAGCAGGTTTGGATTGGCGGCTCAGTCACCGCGTGTATCCAGGGGACTGTTGAAATCTAGTTAATTGAATTTGGTACGGATTTGGAACGACTCCACGAACGCTCAGCAGAAAAATGGGGGATAGGCGGGAAGTCGGACGCTGAACTCGAGTGAAGAATTGCCTATTCGACGATGGATTCTGCTGGTATGTCGAACGGCGAAGTTCTAATGAATGCAGCGACGGTTTCTGCTGGTAGCCCCAATTCGGCAATTTGTGCCTTACTTCGCCTTCCAGTGAAGGAACGAACGAAATCGAAGCCAATTATCGGGCTGTCGGCTAACGCGTTTATTTCTGGATCAGGGTTTCGAGCAATCAAATCACGAACAAAACCCTCGGCTACTGCAATTGCGCGGGAATCGCGCGCGCCTGGCTGTGAAAATGCGTGGCGAATATCGTGCTCGTGGGTTACTTGGTCAAATACAAATTGAGAGATCGTCGGCTGGGGAATCTTGGGTAATAATGCTTTGAAATTTTCAAAAGTATTACTCCAGATTGCGAGTAACTCGTTCTTGCTCTGTTCTTTGTGTCGATCGACTTGACGCTGTGTCCAGGCCTCCGTTGTTACGCCCTCCATTTGCCCCAACAGCACATCCTCAGGCACGCCGATCATGTGGGAGAGCACACACTTGACTGTCCACTTTGGGCAATGAGGAACCATTACAGACGTAATTGATTCGGGTTCGTCCTCAATCAGTTTCGACACTCGCTCAAATAACTCGGTGTAGGCGAGTGTACCTTCA
>JAURLB010000229.1 GCA_030831445.1 Candidatus Nanopelagicales bacterium
CAATCAATAGCGCGAAAGCGGCTTGAGGATTTCCCATTGCCATCATGGCGTCTGCAACGAGCATCCGCTCTGCAAGAGTTGAAAATCCACCACTTGCAATCTCGGCAATGTTCTTGCCAACTAAACGTTGAAGAAACTTGCTTTGAACAAACAATACTTTTGCTTCTTCATCAGCAGGATTGGCTTTCAATAAACCCTCAAGGTGAGTATCAGCCTCTGACCATTTCCCTTGATTGAGTAAATCCACTGCAGTTTCAATTTCGGCACGCGTTGGCGCTTCGGTCTCTTCGCCAGCCTCGTCTAATTCCTTGTTTGTAAGTTCAAGAATTTGATTCACCACTTGGCGAATTTGGGCTTCTGGGAGTGCACCTTGAAATAGTGGTGCAATTTTGCCTTGAAGGGCTACAAACACTGAAGGGATAGATTGAATTTTGAATGCTGCGGCGAGCTGTTGATTTGCCTCGGTGTCAATCTTGGCAAGCAGGATAGCGCCATTTTGCTCATCAACAACTTTTTCTAAGATTGGTGAAAGTTGTTTGCACGGCCCACACCAGTCTGCCCAAAAATCCAAAATAACCGGAACTGTCAAACTCTTCTGAATCACCTCGGATTCAAAGCTTGTCTCGGTAACGTCAAAAACATATTGCGAACTTGAGGTAGGTACGTTCTTCTTGCCTAATTTCGAAAGGTCTACCACACCAGCGAGATTGAGATTCTTGTTATCCACGGCTCAATTATGCTCCTTATCCTGACACCCTAAAACGAGCGAAGAAACTCACGAATTGCATTCGCTACCTCAACGGGTTGCTCAAGTGGTGCAAGGTGGCCTGCTTTGTGGATTTCAACATGCTTGGATGACGCAGCATTTCGAACAATGAATTCGTGGTCTTCTAGCGTTGAGACTGAGTCACTCTCACCACGCAGCGAGAGAACTGAGATCTTGGTCTTTTGCAATTCGTCAAAATATGCTTCACGTTTACTCATCGCATCAAGCAGATGGCATACCCCATCGATCCGTACGTCAATCAACATATCGTGAAAGAGTTTCATTACTTCGGCATCGTCGAGGGAATCTGGGGCGAGCATTCGATTTTCAATGCCACCAAGAATTCCATCGAGAGACCGTGTGGCTTTGACTTCTTTGATCCGGCCTTGACGAGCAACGCTCTGTTCTTCGGTGTCAGCACTTGCTTTGGTGTCAACCAATATCAGTCCCTGAACGCGCTCTGGAAATTGTCGAAGTACTTCTAGGCTGATGTAGCCGCCAAGTGAACAACCACCAATAACCGCTTTGTCTATCTGTAATGCATCAAGCATTCGAATCACATCTCGAGCTAGAGCGGTGAGAGTCGCAGGCTCATGCTCTTCCCAATCAGGCGCTTCACCAAGTCCTCGAATATCAGGGAGTGCAATTTCGTGTCCATCCCGACTCAAATCTTCAGCAACCGCTAACCACATACGATGATCAAACGGGAAGGCCGGTAAAAGCACAATGTTCATCGCAAGTCATCCCACTTCGTCATCGGCCCATTCCACTGGGTGGGAAGTGGGAATTTGTCAGGAGCAACAATAGACACAATTTCATCCAATGCTTTCCTCACAAATGACTCCCCTACCCAAAGATGTTTTGCACCCTCAACTACACGAACTTCAGCAGTTGAGGCAACGCTAAAGCGTGGTATCGCTTCAGCGGGCGGCAAAAAGTCATCAAGTTCAGGAACTATTGCATAGATTTTTCTGCCAGATTGATTCCATGCGCGTAAGTCTTCTTCAGTAGTCCAACGAAGTGGAGGCGAAAGCAGGATTGCAGCTTCGATTGGGTCACGATTCAGATATCGAATGGTGACATCAGTTCCAAATGACCAGCCAAGCGCATAGATATTGCTGTGACCTTGAGACACGAGAAATTCAAGGGCTGCAATTGCATCGAATCCTTCGCCCTCGCCACCAGTGAATTCGCCTTCACTTTTTCCACGTGGACTCTCAACTCCACGAAAGTTAAATCGCAACACTGCAACATCCGCTAATGCAGGTAACCGCCAGGCAGCTTTTCGAAATACATGACTATCCATGAATCCGCCATGAGTCGGCAGTGGATGGAGACAGAGCAACGTTGCTTTTGGTGAAACATTTTCAGGTATTGCCAGTTCGCCCACAAGTAACGTGCCATCACTTGCACGAAATTCGATGTCGCGCCTGATTGCGGGTAGCACACTATTGGGTGCAAGTTCGCTCATGAACGAGCAAACCTTTCCCAGCAGGGTGTGTGCCAATGCCGTCTATCCTGGACGCGACTTTCATGATCTTCATCATCGAGTGGCCAAGCAACAATATGAGGAGTGGCTGGCTTAATTTCCTGATTACAGCCTGGACATCGATACACCTTCGTTGAGGTAGCGCCAGTGATTTTCTGCGTCACCCAATCCTCACCTTTGACACTCACCACATTGCGGATGCCATGGGGTCTGCGTTCGTCAAATGGTTCTTCGCCATCTGACATTCGTCTGTTTTTTCGTCCCATAGTTCCTCAAAACAATCGTGCTTGCGGATCTGTCATTCCCCGCAATTCATCATAGTCAACACTGAGGCATCGGATATTTCTGTGCTCTGCAAGGGTGAGGGCTTGCGGCTTAATCTCTTGCGCAACGAACATCCCCCTGACCGGAGTAAGTTGTGGGTCAAGATTCAAGGCATCAAGGTAGCGAGTGAGCTGTTCAACCCCATCAATTTCACCACGACGTTTTACCTCAACTGCAATATAGCCATCCTTGTCTTTACACAGGAGATCTACTGGGCCAATGGGTGTTGGGAATTCGCGACGGACTAATTCAAAGCCCTCGCCGAGAGTCTCAACGTGCGTTGCGAGGAGTTCCTGCAAATGTGCTTCAACGCCATCTTTTTGTAATCCGGGGTCATCGCCAAGTTCGGCGCTTACTTCATGGTGTACTTCGTGCATCGTTATGACAAGTAGTTCCCCTTGTTTGTTACTCACACTCCACACAATCTCATCATTTTCTGTTGTCTCGTGAATGAGACATGGCGGATTCATCCAATTCAGCGGTTTATATGCGCGATCATCCGCATGAATAGATATTGAGCCATCCGCTTTGACCATGATGAGTCGTTGGGCTTTTGGTAAATGTGACGCAAGTCGACCTTGGTAGTTCACCGTACAGGTGGTAATCACGATTCGCACACCCGAAGGGTAATCAGCCTGAGCATCGTGAAGAATTGGAGTATGTCGAGCTGGGGTTCTTACTCGTTTCTCTACGGGCCAATTGTTGCCCTTGCTGGAATTGGCGTACTGATTGTCGTATTGCGTTGGGGTTGGCAGAAAAACCAATCATTAATAGCAAAACCAGTGAAACGTGGTGCTATGACGGATTATGGAATGCTCGTTTCATGCGCGAAACCAAATACAGTGATTGAAGCCGAGATGCAAAAACAAAAACTTCTCGATAATGGCATCCAAGCAACAGTCGCAATCACCAATGAAGGCCCTCGAGTGATGGTGTGGCCAGAAGATCAGAGCCGAGCCCAAAATCTCTTGAGTTAGTCGACTCGCTCTATATCGGCACCAAGTCGTTTCAAGTCTGGTACAAAATTCGTGTAGCCGCGATCTATGTGTTCAACTCCATGAATAACAGTTTTCCCTTCCGCTACGAGGCCTGCGAGCACCAAGCCGGCACCTGCCCGAATATCGGTGGCTTCTACTGGTGCACCAGACAACCTCTCGACACCACGGACAAGCGCATGATGCCCATCTGTCTTCACGTTTGCACCAAGTCGCGCAAGTTCTTGAACAAACCTGAATCTGGCTTCAAACATATTCTCAGTCACCATTGCAGCACCATCTGAAACGGAATTCAAGGCAATGAATTGAGGTTGCAAATCTGTCGGAAATCCAGGAAATGGTAATGTCACAATATCTTGGGCTTTGGCCCGAGAATTCATTGATACTTTCACACTTGTTTGTGTGGATGAGACTTCGGCGCCCATATCAGAAAGTTTGTTCAGTGGTATTTCAAGATGCTCAGGGTGGCAATCATTGATAGTGATCTCACCCCCAGTCATGGTGGCAGCAACTGCCCAGGTTCCAGCAACAATTCGATCACTCACAGTGTGATGTGTGGTCGGCGAGAGGGATTCAACTCCAGTAATTTCAAGGGTTGAAGTGCCAGCGCCAGTAATTTTGGCACCCATCGTTTCGAGCATTGAACAGATGTCAACGATTTCAGGTTCGCGCGCTGCGTTATCGATTACGCTAACACCGCGAGCCAATACTGCAGCCATCAACAGTGTTTCTGTTGCGCCAACTGAAGGAAAGTCCAATGTCATGCTTGCGCCATGCATACCTTTTGTATCCGCAACCAAGTATCCGTGTTCTGATGTAACGCTTGCACCTAATTGATGAAGCCCGGCGATATGAAAATCGAGTCCGCGCGAACCAATCGCATCGCCACCTGGCATTGCGACTTCGGCTTGACCTGTTCGAGCAAGTAGTGGCCCAAGTACGCAAATCGATGCCCGCATTTGCCGAACAAGGTCATAATCAGCACGGTGTTCAATGAGATCGGGAACGTCAATGGTGACGCTTCGGTTTTCAACGTCATGCTGAACACTGCAACCTAGCCTGCGTAAAAGTTCCGCCATAATGACAACATCGACAATATTGGGAACATTCTGAAGTGTAGTTTTACCAACCGCAAGCAAGCTGGCGGCCATTAACTTTAGGACACTGTTTTTCGCTCCAACGACAGCGACTTCTCCCCTGAGGGGTTTGCCACCAGTGACTTCAATGACACTCACCGGGCAGAGCCTAGTGAATGAGGCTTATGGTTAGCCCATGGTTAATCTCACACGCATTTACACCCGCACCGGCGATGATGGCACAACAAGCCTTGGCGATATGTCCCGAACAGGTAAAAACGACCCTCGACTCAAAGCCTACGCTGATGTCGATGAAGCCAACTGCGCAATCGGTGTTGCTGTGGCAAGTGGCAACTTGAACCCTGAAGTCAAGACTTTACTTCTCCACGTTCAAAATGATCTCTTCGATGTTGGCGCAGATCTCTGCACACCAGTTGTCGACAACCCAAGTGTTGAACCACTTCGAATTACCCAAACCTATATTGATTTTCTTGAATCAAAGTGTGATGCTTTTAATGAAGGTCTTCCAGCACTTCGCTCATTCGTTTTGCCTGGCGGAACCCAAGGTGCTGCGTTGTTGCACGTTGCCCGCACAGTCGTTCGCAGAGCAGAACGCTCTACCTGGGGAGCACTCGATATGTATCACGGCGGAATGAATGCATTGAGTGCAACATATCTCAATCGTTTGTCAGATTTGCTCTTTATTTTGGCGCGCTACGAAAACAAAGCCGAAGGCGATGTGTTGTGGCAACCTGGATTACACCAAGAAGGCAAGTAATCAGTTAGCGAACAAGTGCACTTTCACTTGCACGAAGTCGTGCTTCTGCACGTCGTGCAGCAGCAGCCGCTTTATCATCTTCAGATTGGCGTGCTTTTTCAAGTGCTGCTTTTGCTCTCACCACATCAATATCGGATGCAAGCTCAGCAACCTCAGCCAAGATACGAACAACGTTTGAGTCAACAGATAAGAAACCGCCATGCACCGCTGCAACCACTGTTTCGTTGTCTGTTGTAGTAATTCTTACTACTGCCCCTTCTGCGATTAACGCAAGGACAGGCTCATGATTCGTCAAAATACCGATGTCGCCCTCAGTTGTTTTTGCAAGCACCATGCTGGCTTCACCCGACCAGAGTTCCCGTTCGGGTGAAACCAATGCAACTTTAAGTGTCATTACTTCTGAAGCTCCCGTGCATTCTTCTCAAGATCTTCAAGCCCACCGCAAAGGAAGAAAGCCTGCTCTGGGAAGTGATCGAATTGACCATCCGCGATTGCAGTGAAAGCTTCAATCGTTTCTTTGACTGGAACATATGAACCGTCAATACCCGTAAAGACCTTGGCTACGAAGGTGTTCTGTGACAAGAAGCGCTGAATACGACGTGCTCGACCTACGAGAATCTTGTCTTCTTCAGACAATTCATCGATACCAAGAATTGCAATGATGTCTTGAAGTTCCTTATATCGCTGCAGAATCTGCTTGACTCGAGTTGCGGTGCTGTAGTGATCATCACCGACGAATCGAGGATCGAGAATTCGGCTAGTTGAATCCAGCGGATCCA
>JAURLB010000230.1 GCA_030831445.1 Candidatus Nanopelagicales bacterium
CTCATCAATGCTCTGCCAAGCTTGTCTTATCGGGCAATTGGATGATTGCTGAAATTGGAACTGGGCGAAGTGGCATGTGCACATTAGTGAAATTCTCTGGGTTCGATTGCGAAAATTTTGCGCACGCTTGTCCTAATGCGTAGCCACATTGTTTACCCTGACATGTGCCCATACCAACTCTCGACTCTGCTTTTAATCCAGATGCAGTACTCCAGGGTTGGTCAAAGTACTCTCGAATATCGCCATACGTAACACTTTCACATCTGCAAACCATTAACGAGTCATCCTCGTAAAATTCAATAGGCAATCTCTCTTGGTATGCAGAAATTCGAATTTTTGCGAAGGCTGCTTCATAAAGTGCTTGAACCACGGCTTTGAAATTCTGAACTTGTTTCCCCAATGACACATTTGACAAGCGTGATCCAATTTTGTGTGCAGCGAGTTTTCCGCGAATCTGGGCAGATCTCCACCCTTGTATATTGACCGACTCGCCGATAACAAAAACCCAGTCTTTATTTGTCATTCCGTTGAGCCGAGTTTTTGTAGTTCTTACATGCCCCGTTGTGTCTAGCTCAATATCTAGTAACGCTTGAAGTTCAACTGTGGGTTGGAAGCCGTAAGCCACGGCGAGATAGTCAGTACAAAATGTAAGTTCACATGTATTTTTTGTGGACTTAAACGTTGATTGAATCCTTAAATTGGATTCCTCTGCCTTGCTTATCTGGAAGTTAGCATAAACAGGAACCTTATGGCGTCTGAGGATTAGTCTGTAACGCAGGAATTCCAAGACACGAGTTGGAAAAAGAGCGGCAAAGATTGTTGAGAATCGCAGTTGAGATGGATTGTGACAATCTATCACTGCCTTAACATTTACTCCACGCTCTACTATGTGGGCGGCAACTGAAAGTAAAAAAGGACCACTGCCAGCAATGACAATGGACTGATCAGGATTGATGTAATCAATATCAAAAATTCGGCTTGCCATTCCGGGCGTAACACATTTGGGGATTTGCCAACCTTTATATGGAATAACCAGTTCTTGTGACCCGGTTGCAATTATGAGGTAATCACAGGTGACTTTCATCACTTTAGAATTTGCTTCGTTGAAGACATAGAAATTTTTTCCTGCATCATCAATGGCAAAGATGTAGCTTGAGGTCAAAATAATTATGTCTGACTCTTTGATTGCCGTAACCAACGCTCTGCCTGATTGTCGAAAATCCCCCGCTATACGTACGATGTACTCACTTCTTTGACGGAAATACTGTCCGCCTAGTTCGGCATTTTCATCAATCAAAATCACAGAAATTCCTAAAGCTTCCAACTCCAAGGCTGCCGAAATTCCTGCGGGACCGCCACCTACTACCAGCACCTGAGTTTGCAAATAAGTGCTAGAAACTTCTTCAAACGGAGGGTTACTCATACGTTCCTCCAGTCTTGACTTCCATTTCGGCATCAACCGCAATCAGACATGCTCGACGTATACCTTGCGTGGTGATAACGACTTCGCATTCGAAGCATGTGCCCATTCCACAAATTCCAAATCGATACTCCCCCGAAACCGCATTCTTCTTTAATTGAAAAATGCCATGTTCTATAAGAATTGACAAGAGCGAAACCCCCTTTGGCACAATCAATTCAAGGTCGTCGATTTTTACCCGTACAGTCTCTTCCACGTAAAGTTCCTAAACTACATTCTCAGCCGGTTTAATTGCAGAGGACTTGAGAATTTCTGATAACTGTTGCAAAATCGAGTTATCAAATATGTCGAGTAATGGTGGCCGAACATATTCACCTGGTTGCCCCAAGAGTCGCATGCACGCTTTCAGTTGAGATATTGGTGAACCAAATTTTCCGCTATAGTCTGGATTCATTAATTGGGATGCAAAATCAGCGTACGCAACTGAATTCATGTTCATTACGTCTCGCTCTTTTTTCCACCAAGCGTTGTAGAAATTTACTGCATACTGTGCACCTAAGCCGCCACCGTCAATATTCCCGTCGCCGCCAATTGTCTGTAGATATTCAGACCCTTTGGGGTGAATGAACCGCGCGAAAAACTTGACGTCAACAGCATCGGCAAGAAGGCGGCGCAAGACCCTTATGGTCTTGTCCTCATCGCCACTACTCTCTTTAATTGCTACAACTTGATCGAGTTTGCCAAGGCGAACCAATAGATCCTCGCTCATGTCGACACCGATTCCCCGTGGCCAGTTGTAAACCATGATAGGGATGTCGACCTGGGTCTCAATCACACGGTAAAAGTTATAAATTTCATTTTCGGTCAAGTTGTAATAAGGGGGAGGTGTGATCATGACGCCAGAGGCTTTCGCGGTAGTCGCGTGGCCAGCAATCTGGATGACATCCTGTGCCGTATATGCCGATGCGCCGACAACGACAGGGATACGTCCTGCGACCTGATTAACCGCAGTGTTCGCTACCACTCGTCGCTCTTCGAAACTTTGACTACACCATTCACCCGTGCTGCCATTGACTACAAGCCCGTGGACACCTTGGGAAATGTACATCTCAACAAGGGCTTGCATGGCGACAGAATCGAATTCTCCTCCAACTGTAAAAGGCGTTGGAGTTGCAACCCAATAACCTCGCCAACCAAGGCTCATACGAGTACTCTCCGCTCATGCAATCGTTCCCATATCCTTGTGCCAAACCACGTACAAGTCAAGGGATTTTGGGCGAAAAGAGGTCTATTCTCTGCCCTGAGGAGGGAGCATGGCGAAGAGAACCA
>JAURLB010000231.1 GCA_030831445.1 Candidatus Nanopelagicales bacterium
AAAAATACTTACCACCAAATTGCGCACCAATCCCAAATCCTTGAGTGAGTTTCAAGACTTCAGCTTCCATCTCGACATCTCGGTACGCATTGCCGTCCAAACCACCTTGAAGAGGCAGTGAATCCAATGCTCGCGTTGATGCGTATTTAGCGACTTTCAACGTATGTTCAGCACTTGTACCGCCCACCACTATTGCTAGGTGATAGGGGGGACACGCACTTGTCCCAATCATGCGGAGCTTCTCGTCCAAGAATTCCATGAAAGATTTTGGATTGAGCAGAGCCTTAGTTTCTTGAAAGAGAAAACTCTTGTTAGCACTACCGCCACCCTTGGCGATGTAGAAGAGTTCGTACTCTAGTTCGTGACCAGGTTTCGTGTTGAGGTTGATATCAATTTGGGCAGGCAAATTTGTGCCGGTGTTTTTCTCTTCCCACATAGAAACTGGTGAAACTTGAGAATATCGCAAATTTAGATTTTGGTACGCATCAAATATTCCGCGAGAAATCCATTCTTCATCGATTGTGTCAGTTATGACATTGGGTCCGCGCTTGCCACTGACGAGAACAGTTCCTGTGTCTTGACACATTGGTAGGACTCCGCCTGCTGACACATTGGCGTTCTTTAACAAGTCGAGTGCCACAAAACGATCATTCGCAGAGGCTTCTGGGTCATCAAGAATGTTTGCAATTTGCTGCAAGTGCCCCGGCCTTAAGAGGTGTTGGATATCGCGTAGAGCAACTTCGGTAATCATAGAAAGAGTTTCAGGCTGGATTTTGAGAAATTTTCTATCGCCAAGTTCGATGACTTCGAATCCTTCTTTGGAAATCAGTCGGTACGGTGTTTGTAAATCTGCTACAGGTAGCAATTCGGTGTATTTGAATTCGCTCACACTCAAAGCCTACGCTCAGATGCATCAGGTGGCTGAATTACCAGCCATCAATCACACTATGCCAATGAGCAGCAAGCGACGTGGTTCTGAAACTGTGCGAGACATGGTTATTTCTATGGCTGTACTTGGCTTGGGGGTCGCGCTTTTACTGCTGGTGACGTGGCGTCCAGATAAGCCAACCTACACCCCCGTATCACCTGTAGAGGTGAGCAAAGTCGCACAACAGGATGCGAATTTCCAGCTTTTCCTGCCAGTAGTCCCCAACAATTGGAGGGCAACGACGGCATGGCTTGAACCACTTTCTAACTCCAATGATCACTGGCATATGAGTTATGTGATTGATGAATCTCGTTATATTGGGTTTGAGCAAACTGATGGCAATCGAGACTTAATCTTGAATTCACGCATTGGACAACAGAGAGAAGACCTTCAGGTTGAGAATTTGATATTCGAGATTTTTGCCGGCCAAAATGACATTGAACTAGTCGCAGTGACGACTATTGGCAAAACGACATTGATTGTTTCTCTGACAGATGCGGAAGACTTTCAGGCAGTAGCAGAAGTAATCTCTGCATCAACCAGTGGGTAATCCGTCATCAAGTTTTTTTGCTGCTTGTTCAAGATGAACTTGGCAAACCTTGGCAATAACCTCGCCGATTTCCCAAAGTTTCATAAGTTGACTGAGTGGCAGCGATGAATCGTCCAAAGCATTCACTACTTCGTCTAGTAATTCACGTGCCTGCTCATAGGAGTATTGCTCAACTTGTTTTGATTCTAGTTTCAGAATTTCCTCTATTTTCATAACTCCTCTATTTCTTTCTCTCTGCCTCAATTGTGCCATCACTTACTTGCGCCTTGAAGTTTTGGCCAACAGAAACGTCTTTGGTGGACTTTATGACATTGTTATTTTCATCGTAGAGCACTGAGTAACCTCTTGCGAGTACATTGAAGGGTGAAAGTGCAGCAAGTGAATTCTTTCTCGAGCTCAGTTCGACGACCTGCTTCTCGATTCTGTGTTTTACTTTCAGGGTAATTTCTCTGCTGATACCCGTTACTTCCACCAACCTATTTTGCAAGAGTGCTTTTGGCGATTTAGTGGTAAGTGCCGTTCGCACAAGTTCTAAATGTCGATTTTCAGAGGCGAGCCAATCAATTCGATGATTTTTTAGATGGCCAGCATTGCGATCATACAAGGCTCGTTCCTCTTCAAGACTTGGAACTATCTTGCTCGCAGCGTCAGTCGGAGTAGATGCGCGCACATCTGCCACATCATCCAGGATGGGTCGATCAGCTTCATGTCCTATTGCGCTCACGATTGGTTTGTATGCTTTGGCAACTTCTCGCGCTAAACCTTCATCGCTCCACGGCAACAAATCTGCGAATGATCCTCCACCGCGCGCAATCACAATCACATCAACTTCGGCAATTGTCTGCAGTTCATTCAGAGCGTTGATAGTCAGCAATGGTGTGTCAGGTTGCTGGAGGGGAATCTCTCGGATTTCGAATTGAGTCGCCGGCCAACGCCTGCGGGCATTCACTACAACGTCTTTTAGAGCATCGGTATCTCGGCCAGTTATCAAACCTACTTTTCTTGGCAAAAATGGCAGTGGCTTCTTGCGTTCTGGATTGAAGAGTCCTT
>JAURLB010000028.1 GCA_030831445.1 Candidatus Nanopelagicales bacterium
CAAGGGTCACTGCGGTGCGATGTGAACTTATCTCTACGTAAGGACGAGACAAGTGAATTTGGTACCAGAAGCGAAACAAAAAACGTCAACTCGCTTCGATCAGTTGAACGCGCAGTCCGATATGAAATTTCACGACAAGCAGCGATGCTGAGTGTCGGTCAGAAAATAATTCAAGAAACTAGACACTGGCATGAAGACACTGGTGAAACAACTTCAGGACGTTCAAAAGAAGAGGCCGAGGATTATCGATATTTCCCTGAGCCAGATTTAGTCCCTATTGCTCCAAGTCGCCAATGGGTTGAAGATTTGCGCCAAACTCTGCCAGAGAATCCTGCACTTCGTCGCACTCGTTTGCAGAGCGAGTGGGGAATAAGTGATCACGATATGAACTCAGTCATAAGTGCTGGCGCACTTGACCTTGTGGTTCTGACAATTGCTGCTGGGGTTTCACATACAGCTGCGCGAAAGTGGTGGCTTGGTGAGTTGTCGCGAACTGCCAACGAAAGAGGAATTGAACTTGGTGAATTACCAATCACACCTCAACACCTTGCAGAGATTGAAGTGCTGATTGCTGCCGGCACACTCAACGACAAACTAGCCCGAAGTGTCATCGATGGGATTATCAACGGCGAAGGAAGTGTTGAAGCAATTATTCAAAACCGAAATCTCACGCTTGTGTCTGACGATTCTGCACTACTGAAAGCGATTGACGAAGCACTTGCAGCTTCACCCGACGTAGTAGAGAAAATACAACAAGGAAAATTGCAGGCAGCAGGAGCCATCGTTGGCGCTGTTATGAAAGCCACTGGTGGCCAGGCAGATGCCGCCAAAGTCAAGGAATTGTTATTCCAGAAACTAGGCGTGAGCGAAGCGTGAGCCTGCACCTTCCCGGGAGGGACGGCCTAGCGAATTTTCGCCTACGATATACCCCGACTAAAGGACGACCTTGGAGCTATTAGACAAAATCCTGCGTATTGGTGAAGGCAAGATTCTTCGGCAACTCGCTGCCGTAGCACGCGATGTAAATGCCATTGAGCCTGAGATAAAGCGCCTCACGGATGATCAACTCAAGGCAAAGACACCCGAATTCAAAGCGCGCCTAGCGAAGGGCGAGACGCTTGATGACCTATTGGTTGAAGCTTTTGCAGTAGTGCGCGAGGCAGCACTTCGAGTGTTGGGACAACGACACTACGACGTTCAGATCATGGGAGGGGCCGCACTCCATCGGGGAAACATTGCGGAAATGAAAACTGGCGAAGGAAAAACCCTCGTTGCAACCTTACCTTCGTATCTCAATGCGCTAGCAGGTCGCGGCGTTCACGTTGTTACAACAAACGACTACTTGGCTAAACGAGACGCTGAGTGGATGGGCAGAGTTCATCGTTTCTTGGGGCTCGAAGTCGGTGTGATTTTGGCAAGTATGAATCCGGCTCAACGGAAAGTCGCTTACAGTGCTGACATAACCTACGGCACAAATAACGAATTTGGTTTTGATTATTTGCGTGACAATATGGGTTGGGCAATCGATGACTTAGTACAGCGACCCCATTATTTTGCGATTGTTGACGAAGTCGACTCGATTTTGATTGATGAAGCACGTACCCCACTGATTATCAGTGGCCAGAGCGATGAACGAAACGACATGTATGAGCGCTTTGCTCGTTTTGCGAAAACCCTGAAACGGGATGAAGATTATGAAGTCGATGAAAAGAAGCGAACAATTGGCGTTTTGGAATCAGGTATCGAAAAAACTGAAAACTATTTCCAAATAGATAATTTATATGAATCCGTCAACACGCCACTCGTCGGCTTGTTGAACAATGCAATCAAAGCTAAAGAAATCTATCGCCGTGATCGTGAATATGTGGTTGCAGGTGGTGAAGTCCGAATTGTTGATGAGCACACAGGTCGTTTGCTCGAAGGTCGTCGATATAGCGATGGCATGCATCAGGCAATTGAGGCCAAAGAAGGCGTCAAGATTCAAAGTGAAAATCAAACACTTGCCACTATCACCTTGCAGAATTACTTCCGCCTCTATGAGAAATTAGCTGGTATGACAGGTACAGCGATGACTGAGGCTGCCGAGTTCTCGCAGATTTATTCCCTTGGCGTTGTACCAATTCCAACAAATCGTGAAATGATTCGTAAAGATGAACCAGACTTGGTTTATCGAACGGAGCAGGCGAAGTTCATGGCAGTGGTCAGTGACATCGTTGAGCGCCATCAAGCGGGACAACCTGTACTTGTTGGAACAGTGAGTGTTGAAAAGAGTGAGTTACTCTCCGATTTACTCAAAAAACGAGGAGTTCCACACAACGTTTTGAATGCAAAGCAACACGACAAAGAAGCAGACATCGTTGCAATGGCAGGTCGACGCGGTGCAGTGACTGTTTCAACAAATATGGCAGGTCGAGGTACAGATATCATCTTGGGTGGCAACCCAGAATTTATTGCTCGCGCTGAACTCGCTCGCAAAGGACTTTCCCCACTCGAAGATCTTGATGCTTACAACCAGGCTTGGCCGATTGCTCTTGAAAATGCAACGAAACAAGTGGCGGCGGAGCATGATGAAGTTGTAGCACTTGGTGGTTTGTATGTGCTTGGAACTGAGCGACATGAATCACGACGTATCGACAATCAGTTGCGTGGTCGATCTGGCCGCCAAGGAGATCCAGGCGAATCTAGGTTTTATCTTTCGCTGCAAGACGACTTAATGCGACTCTTCAAGTCAGATATGGTCAACACATTTCTCACGCGATTCAATGTTCCAGACGACGTGCCAATTGAGGCAAGTATGGTCACAAAAGCCATTAAGTCTGCCCAAACCCAAGTCGAAGCGACAAACTTCGAAATTCGAAAGAATATTTTGAAGTACGACGAAGTATTGAATCAACAGCGTCTTGTCATTTATGCGGAACGTCGAAGAGTTCTTGCAGGTGAAGACATTTCAGAGCAAATTCAAGAGTTTATTGAAGATACCGTTACCGGAAATGTTGATGCAGAGTTTGCAAGTACCTACGAAGAAGAATGGAACTTTGAGCGTCTGCAAACGGCCTTCAAAGAAATCTATCCGATTACAGTAGACATTGCTGCAATTGCCGAAGAGTCTGGCTACTCCCAGCAATTTATCGAAGATGCCATCTTGAATGACATTCAATCTGCTTATAGCAATCGCGTGGGGCAACTTGGCGAAGAGGCTGCACGAGAAGTTGAGCGTCGAATCGTGTTGAGCGTATTGGATAGGAAATGGCGCGATCACTTATATGAGATGCAATATCTGCAAGAAGGCATCGGGCTACGAGCATTTGCGCAAAAAGATCCGCTCGTGGAATATCAACGAGAAGGCTATGAACTCTTTGTAGCAATGATGGAATCACTTAAAGAAGAAGTCGTTGGTTTCCTCTTCAACGTTCAAGTAACTATCTCCCAAGAAGACGATGACGACGAAATAGATGAAGAAGACATTGTTATCGCAGGTGCGGCTCCGACTCAACTCAAGAACGTCACCTACAGTGCTCCAAGCGAATCGGGAGCAGCGAGCACACCTGCAACCGCACGGCCAGCTGGCTCAGGCGATGAAGTTGGACGAAATGCCCCTTGCCCATGTGGGTCGGGAAAGAAATACAAACGCTGTCACGGAGATCCACGAAATGGCGCTTGAGTCCAAGGCATTTGAATTACTCGCCTGCCCTTGCCCACACCACGGCAAACTCGTCCAAACGGGCGATGGTTTACGTAGTCTCTGTTGCGCTACCCACTTCGACGTGATCGATGGAATCCCCGTCCTGATGCTTCCTGAGGCTAAAACGGGAGAAACTCGCTAAGATTTGCTCTGCGAGTCGCTCCGCGACCCTACGTCAGGCAAACCATCGAAGTCTCGTGCTGTTTGTCGCAAAATTCATCGAAGGAGATATATGTCTATTGATGTTGTTGCGGCAGCGGGTGTGAAGTACTCGCTTGAAAACGTTGGACTTGATTATGCAGTGGCTGATTTGAGCCTTGCTGAATTTGGTCGTCACGAAATTCGATTAGCCGAACACGAAATGCCAGGACTCATGGCTATGCGCAAAGAGTTTGGCGCATCGAAGCCTCTAAAGGGTGCTCGAATTGCAGGTTCACTCCATATGACCGTGCAAACTGCTGTTTTGATTGAAACCCTTGCTGAACTTGGTGCTGAAGTGCGCTGGGCGTCTTGCAATATTTTTTCAACCCAAGATCATGCAGCTGCCGCTGTGGTAGTTGGCAAAAATGGCACGCCAGACAATCCACAAGGTATTCCAGTGTTTGCTTGGAAAGGTGAAACGCTCGAAGAATATTGGTGGTGCACTGAACAAATTTTGCAATGGCCTGGAAACGAAGGCCCAAATATGATTTTGGATGATGGTGGAGATGCAACACTCCTCGTTCATAAAGGCACTGAGTTTGAACTTGCAGGTGCTGTCCCAACTCCAACATCCACTGACTCTGAAGAGTACGCAGTCATTTTGAAGGTGCTTGCTCGTTCACTCACGGAAGATGCGACTCGCTGGACACGAATTGGCCAGGGCATCAAGGGAGTCACTGAAGAAACAACTACTGGCGTTCATCGTTTGTATGAAATGGCACGAGTTGGCAAATTGCTGTTCCCAGCAATTAACGTGAATGATTCTGTAACCAAGAGTAAGTTTGATAACAAATATGGTTGCCGCCATTCGCTCGTCGATGGCATTAACCGTGCGACCGACACGCTAATTGGTGGAAAAGTTGCAGTAATTTTTGGCTATGGCGATGTCGGAAAAGGTTCCGCTGAGTCGCTTCGCGGTCAGGGTGCACGCGTTATTGTGACTGAAATTGATCCGATTTGTGCATTGCAAGCTGCAATGGATGGCTATCAGGTCACCACTCTTGATGAAGTCGTTGAAACTGCAGATATTTTCATCACTGCGACAGGCTGCAAAGATGTCATCACTGTTGAACACATGCAGAAGATGAAGCATCAGGCAATTGTTGGAAATATCGGTCACTTTGATAATGAGATTGATATGGCAGGGCTTGCAAACCTGAAGGGTGCAAAGCGCATCACGATTAAGCCGCAGGTTGATGAGTGGCAAATGCCAAACGGAAAGTCCATTATTGTCTTGTCCGAAGGTCGACTCTTGAATTTAGGTAATGCAACTGGACACCCATCGTTTGTTATGTCTAATTCATTTACGAATCAAGTACTCGCGCAAATTGAACTGTTCACAAAACTGGAAAACTATCCAGTTGGCGTTTACACCTTGCCAAAGCATCTTGATGAAAAAGTTGCACGACTTCACCTTGATGCACTTGGTGTGAAGCTCACTGAACTATCAAAGGATCAAGCGGACTACATGGGTGTAGATGCTCAGGGACCATACAAGCCTGAGCTCTATCGGTACTAATCGCGATTTTTGTAATTCAAATACAAAACACTTGCAGCAATCGCAGACAGAGGTAGTGACAGCGCTAGTGGTATGAAGTTGGTAACGACGAAGTACCACAGCGCTTCACCTGATGCGGGAAGTAAACTCAAGAATTGGGTGAGTGTGCTTGCAAGTAACGATCCGATAATGCCTACCAAGAGACTCACGCCAACAATAGCCAATCGGTTTCCTTTTGCAATTGAGAGTGTCGATCGCACCGCATTAATCCCGCCGAGATTTGAATCAAGTACAACGGGGGTTACAAGAATGATTCCAATAGCAAACCAGATAGCAACGCCAGTGGCAATAAGCGCAAGCAATACACCGAGTGAGATTTGATTCGTTACAAATGCCACAATCATCGGCGCGAACAAGAGCACTAATATGAGTGTTACCGCAATGTTCGCAGTAATGAGCCTAACCCAAGGCACGCTCTCAATTTTCAAATCGTAGTACGGATGATTGAGTGCAATTTTGGTTGATAGTCCAGAAATAATGAGCTGTGCGATAAGTAGTGCTGGCATCAACCAGCCAAGCAGCGAGAAAACTTCCACGAGGAGAGCAAACAATGCTTCGAGTTCTGCGGTGGTGGGCTGTTCAGAGATTTGTGGTGATTCGCCATTCAACAATGCCCACGCTTCGTCCGAGAGATTTTGCACGCCGATTGAGATCATGAGCATTGCTAGGATCGAAAACCCGGCAGCAATGATGAACGCTTGAGAGAAGTGCTTTCGCCAATCAGTCTTCAAGACTTCCCACACTCGGCCCAAAAGTGCACCGAAGTCGAGTCGGTTCCCTGAGCGCGTTGGAGCAGGGGGAACGACTAATTGAGGGTCAGGATTGGGGTCAGACGGCTTACCTTGCCAAGCGGGTGGTTGCTCTTCAGATAACTCATGGGGCATCTCGTTGGTCATAACTTGAGTGTAATTGGGTTTCCATCTAGGCACACGGCGTGGGAGTATCTGCCCGTGGAAGGCAAAATATTGGTGGTCGAGGATGACTCGGCAATCGCTAGCATGGTTGAACTGGTGCTACGCACGAATGGTTTTGAAACCATGCTTTGCTCACGTGGTGACACAGCAGTTGCAACCGTGAAGGATTACAACCCAGATCTAATTTTGCTTGACATCATGTTGCCCGGTAAAGATGGATTTAGTGTTGCAAGTGAAATCCGAACGTTTTCGAAAGTTCCAATAGTCATGCTCACCGCGAAAACTGACACGGAAGACATCGTGCGGGGACTCGAGACGAGTGGCGCTGATGATTACATCACAAAACCTTGTCCGCCACGAGTCCTGCTTGCACGTATACGCTCACGACTACGAGTCCATGATTCACAACCACTCCAGATTGTGGACCTCACATTAGATGTTAAGGGACACCGAGTTACGCGTGAGGGCAATGAAATTGTCTTAACAAAAACGGAATTCGAATTGCTCAAACACTTCGCCCTCAATCCAGGTGAAGTATTTGAACGCGAGCAACTCTTGCAAGAAGTGTGGCGATTTAAAGAAGCAGGGGACACACGATTGGTAAACGTACATATCCAGCGTTTGCGTTCAAAAGTTGAAAAGGATCCAGAAAATCCAGAGATAATTTTGTCAGTCCGTGGGGTTGGTTATAAATCTGGACATGTTAGTGATCTATGAAGTGGTCAATAGGTAATGTCTTCTCATCGCTGCGAAAAAGTTGGCGTAGTTCACTAACACTCCGAGTATTTGTCACAACGGTAACGTTATCAATCATCGCAGCAACAATTGTTTTTGTAGTCCTGCTGACACAAATTCGTGACGGACTAATTTCCCAGCGCTCAGACGATAGTTTGGTGCAAGCAAACCGCGGAATCGATATTGCAAGAAATATTGCTACGAACGCAAATCCAAATCTAAGTGTTGCTGAAGAGAACGCATTAGTGGATGCAATCATTGCAGGCGTAGTAAATGCGGCTGGCACGGCTCGCGACTTTGAAGTGTTGCTTTTGTCAAGTGAGTTGAGTGCAACCACAATTGAACGAGGAACAAACCAAATCTCTGAAGCGAGTTTGAGCGCCGAGATTCGAAGTGCCACATCGACAGATAGACAACTCGTAAGGCAACTCACAACGTTGGAGTATCTTGATGACACTTCTGTGCCAGGTATTGTTATTGGTGTTCCAATAACGTTACCAAGTCTGGGGAGATATGAGTTATATCAACTTTTCCCGCTCTCGAATGAGATTGAAACTCTCACACTTTTGACCTCGGCATCAGCTTTTGCAGGGATATTTCTCGTCCTAGCATTTGTTCTCTTGGCTCTAGTCTTGACGACACAGGTGGTGCGTCCTGTTCGCTTAGCGGCGCAATCTGCCACACGACTGAGCGAAGGAAACTTAGCGGAACGTTTACGGGTCTCGGGAGAAGATGATTTGGCTAGACTCGCACTCGCCTTCAATTCGATGGCGGCATCCCTTGAGCGTCAGATTGAGCAGCTGCAGGAACTCTCGAAAGTGCAACAGCAATTCGTATCTGATGTTTCACATGAATTGCGAACGCCACTTACAACAATCACTATGGCAGCGGACCTTCTGAATGCATCAAGCGAGGAATTTGATCCGGCTTCAAAGCGAGCATCAATCTTGCTCTTGCAGCAAACGCAACGTTTCGAATTGCTGCTCATGGAGTTATTGGAAATATCACGACACGATGCTAAAGCGGCAACGCTTGAAATCTCTGCCGTGAATCTCAACCACTTAATCGAAGTTTTAGTTGATGATCTTTCGCCTATCGCTCAGGAGTTGGGCATTGAAATCTCTTTTGAAGCAGTCAATGCTGCGAATTCATTATGGTGTGACCCTCGACGTCTTGAGCGAATCATCCGAAACCTTGTCTCAAATGCAATAGAACACACAAACTCTGAAGGAGTTGATATTCAGATTGATTCAACTGACGAGTTTGTTCAAATCGCTGTCATTGATCATGGGGTTGGTCTATCGGCAGAACATCAGTTAAGAGTGTTTGACAGGTTTTGGCGAGCAGACCCATCTCGTCAAAGAACGTTGGGGGGAACAGGACTTGGTCTTGCAATAGCACTTGAAGATGCAAAGTTGCATGGCGGCACAATTCGCGTGGCAAGTGAACTGGATAAAGGGTCGACGTTTACCTGCGTTATTCCCAGAAACCTTTCTGAGAAAACCCACTATTTGACGCGAGATGCATGATGAAACGTAGCGTTGTTGCCATATTCCTGATAGTGCTTTTGACCGGATGTGCGGCAATTCCTGCTTCTGGACCACTTGAAGTCATAGATACTCAGGTGGAATCAGATGACGAGTTTGTGCGCGTGATTGCTAAACCACCTGTCGCAGGTATGTCAGAAATCGACATAGTTCAAGGGTTTATCACCGCAATTTCTGATGCTTCGAACGATTATTCGATTGCACGCCAATATCTAGCGGCTGATGTGAGTGGGCAGTGGAATCCAGAGGGGATATTGGTCTTTGACTCTTCCTCAGTTGCTTTCAGAAATGTTTCAGTCAACCGGGTTGAAGTTCGCGGGAATGCTGTTGGAGAGATCACAAAGTTCAATCGTTTGCGAATTTTTGAACAAACACGTCCTTTCACGCAAACATTTAGGCTCGATGACATCAATTCTCAAAAGCGAATAGCGAAACGCCCTGAGGTCACGTTGATTAGCTATGGAAATCTCATTCGTAGTTACTCTGGATATTCGTTGTATTTCGTTGATGAGGCACTTGAGTTTCTCGCACCTGAAGCGGTTTGGCTACCGGATTTCAGTTCAGGAGTTGAAACTCGACTTGTCCGCGAAATCATTACTGGCCCAAAGTCCCAGTTGAAAACCGCAATACCTGAAGGCCTGGAATTAGAGTTTGATTCAGTTGGCTATGAAGATTCAAATTTGACAGTTCGTTTGCGCTATACGAGTGGGTCAACGGCTGAAAATCAACGCAATCTCTTCTTAGCGCAATTGGTATGGACATTGACGCAATTGCCTGACACAGATGTGGTGCGTATTTTCATCAACTCGCAACCAGTTCGTGTCAACAACACGATTGACCTGAGTAGATCACTTTTCAATGAATTTACCCAAGAGAGATCTCCCAACGCGCTCCCACTTTTCGTGTCAGCCAATGACTCACTCCTGCGAGGAGATGAGACTGGAGTGAGTGAAATCTCCCAGATAGCGCCACTGTCTTCAATGTCAATTACGAAAGACTTGTCACTGTTCGCAGGTATTCGTGGTCAACGAGCGTTCGTTTCAACGAATTTGTCATTTAGCAACCCCCAACAAGTTGCGGACTCGGTGAGGGCAGTTGACTTCGATAATCGGTTACGGCTTTGGATGGTAATGCAACAGGGAGGACTGAAGGTGTGGCTGGCAAGCTCAAGTATTACGCGCGATGTCGAACTACCTGATGATCGCAAAGTGATTGCTTTCTCACCAGCCTCTGATGCTGCTCGTGCGGCAATAGTGTTGCAAACCCCAAGCGGTGGCCAACTACGACTTGCAAACATCAACCAGCAGGGAACGAACCTGCGCGTAATTGATTATCGTAAGGTTGAACGATTCTTTGCTGATATTTACGATGTTGACTGGATCAACGCTAATGAGTTAGCAGTTCTAGGGCGTGTCGGAGTCGAACAACCTGAAATCTATATCTTGAATGTAACCACAGGTGACATTAGGCGATTAGGTGGGCCGACGGGTATCACAGAGGTTTTTGCGGGATTTGAACTTCCCATTTATGTGCTGAGTGAGTTTGGTCAGTACTGGGTATACGCCAATCGTGAATGGATTCTTCAAGGAGAGGCCTTCACCATCGCACTGGTTGGTTAGTTTCCCACAGACATTTTGGAATCTATTTCATTTGATACTGTGATGAAACCACTTAACCACACATCAGGGCATTAGCGCCAGTAGACAAACTGCCCACCCACTTTAACGTTGAGTGCGGGCGGGGGAGAGACTAGTCTTATGCCAACGAGGAGGATGCATGACTGAAAATAACTTAAAGCCAACGATTGTGGTCCATAGCCATGGAATGAAATTCGATGCAGCGTGGATGGATATTGTGAAAGAGAAGACAGGTCACCTCGATCGGTTTGGGAACAATATTGTCGAGATAAAGGTCGACTTCGCTCACAATAACAATCCGCGACAGAATGATTACGCCTGGACTTGTGTCATTTCAGCATTCATACAAGGTCGGATGATGAAAGCGACAGGGCAGGCTAGCGATGAAAAGCGTGCATTTGAATTTGCTCGCGAGACGATGGAGTCCAATCTGCGGCGAGCAGCCCGACGACATCGCTACTCTCGACATGGTCGTAAAGCAACTCAGAAAGTAAGCAAGACGCTCGAAGATTAATTCACAAGAGGCTCTCATTCTTCTTTGACTGATAGCACTAGCGCAAAAGCTTCAGCACAATGCGTGTTGGAGGTACTATGCAATCGATTGTTTTATGTGGGCCAGCGCTCTATCGAAACGCATTTTATGATTTTATTCGAGTAGAGCGTGGTGACTTTAAAATTGCAGCGCATACGACTGAGGTAAGAACTCTTGGTTCCATTATTGCTCATTCCATGCCAGATGCTGTTCTTGTCATTTCGGGGCTTGGTGTTGGCGAAGCCGAGCATGAGGCTCGAAAGATTCGAAAAGTCGATCTAGAAGTCAATCTTGTGTGGTGGTCGATGTATTCAGACGTTGAACTCTTACGCCAAAGACTTTCACTCTATGACACCAAAGTGGCAACCTGGGATGCAAACCCGCATGCGATTGCAAATGAACTTGGTATCTCTGAATCAAAACCAAGTTTTGAAGGTATCCGCCCTCGACTGACACGTCAGGAGCAACACATTTTGCAACTAGCCGCTCAAGGTTTGTCGAATCGTGCAATCGCCAATCGACTGTCTGTCAGCGAAAGTACGGTCAAGAATCACCTGCGACATGTCAGTGCAAAATTCAACACATCGTCGCGGGCGCAGTCAGTTTGGCAAGCAGTTCAATGGGGGTATCTCACACCACAGGCATTACATACTGCTGATCGATAGTTTCACTGCCTAGACTTTGCCGCATGAGCGACATGAAGCCACGAAGCAAAGACGTGACCGAAGGTATCGAACGAACTGCAGCCAGAGGAATGCTTCGTGCTGTTGGTATGAAAGACGAAGACTTCAGTAAGCCCCAGATTGGGATTGCTTCATCGTGGAATGAAATCACACCTTGTAATCTCTCACTTGATCGCTTAGCACAAGCCGCAAAAGTTGGGGTGCGCGATGCAGGCGGATTTCCGATGGAGTTTGGCACAATTTCGGTTTCTGATGGAATTTCCATGGGACATGAGGGGATGCACTTCTCACTCGTAAGCCGAGAAATCATTGCTGACTCAGTTGAAACTGTGATGCAGGCTGAACGGTTCGATGGGATGGTGACCTTCGCCGGATGTGATAAATCTCTGCCTGGAATGTTGATGGCAGCAGCGCGCTTAGATGTAGCAAGCGTCTTTGTGTATGCAGGATCAATCTTGCCTGGAAACGTGACATTGTCGGATGGAACAAATCGCGATGTCACAATCATTGATGCATTTGAAGCAGTCGGTGCGTGTGCTCGGGGTCTCATGAGTGAAGAAGATGTTGCTCGCATTGAACGTGCAATTTGTCCTGGTGAAGGCGCTTGTGGTGGTATGTATACGGCCAACACAATGGCTTCAGCTGCGGAAGCTATGGGAATGTCACTTCCTGGTTCTGCCGCACCACCTGCCGTCGATCGCAGGAGGGATGGATTTGCCGAAGCAAGTGGTAGAGCGGTGATTGAATTGATTCGAAATGGCATCACTACTCGAGACATCATCACTCGTCAATCACTTGAAAATGCAATTGCAGTCGTAATGGCATTCGGTGGTTCAACAAATGCAGTCTTACATTTACTTGCGCTTGCGCATGAAGCCCAAGTTGAATTAGAACTTGCTGACTTTCATCGAATTGGTGCGAAGGTTCCACTGCTTGCTGATGTGAAACCATTTGGACGATACGTTATGAGCGATGTTGACACAGTTGGTGGCGTCCCGGTTGTTATGCGTGCATTACTCGATGCTGGACTTCTCAATGGAGATTGTTTAACGGTCACAGGAAAAACTGTCCGTGAAAATCTGGAATCGATTCAAAGCCCTGATCCTGACGGCAACATACTTCGAGCAATTGATTCAGCACTTGCAAAAACTGGTGGTATCAGTATCTTGAGTGGAACTCTCGCACCAGAAGGCGCTGTTGTGAAGAATGCTGGTATTGACGTTGAATCTTTTGAAGGAACAGCTAAAGTCTTTGATCGTGAACGAAGTGCAATGGATGCACTTGAAGCAGGCGAAATCAACGCAGGAGATGTTGTTGTTATCCGCTACGAGGGACCAGTCGGTGGGCCCGGGATGCGAGAAATGTTGATGATCACCGCAGCAATCAAGGGTGCGGGACTTGGCAAAGACGTCCTCCTCATCACTGATGGCAGGTTTTCCGGTGGCACTACTGGACTCTGTGTCGGGCATGTGGCACCTGAGGCTGCAGTTGGTGGCCCAATCGGATTAGTGAAATCCGGCGATGGTATTCGAATTGACTTGCGCGCAGGAACACTAGAAATCTTGATAGATGAGACGGAATTAGAGTCGCGTCGAAAGACATTCGTCGCCCTGCCACCTCGCTACACCACAGGTGTTCTTCACAAATATGCGAAGCTGGTTGGTTCTGCGAGTAAAGGTGCAGTTTGCACCTAGTGACAAATCAAGCAACTCTTATTAGGGTTTGGCTATGACAATCATTCTCGTGGTGGTTAGTAGGCGCGCGGCCTAGCGAAAGCCTTCGTCGTGCGCACCCTCCGGACCGTTTGGTCGGAGGGTTTTTCATTACGAGATACGAAAGGAATTGAGATGAGTCAACCGATCTCAGGGGCAGAGATACTGGTTCGTTCACTAGAGCATGTTGGAGTGAAAGATATGTTTGGTATTCCTGGTGGTGCAATTCTGCCAGCGTACGACCCGTTGCTCGACAGTCTTCAGATTCGACATATTTTGGTGCGACATGAGCAAGGTGCCGGACATGCAGCTCAGGGATATGCAATGG
>JAURLB010000232.1 GCA_030831445.1 Candidatus Nanopelagicales bacterium
CCTTGATGAAGAGCAAAGGCGCGTAGCGCACCATACAAACGGTGCACTTGTGGTAGTTGCCACAGCGGGGTCTGGCAAGACGACCGCAATTACACATCGGATCGCCAACATAGTTCAAGCTGGCAAGAAATCGCCTGAACATGGTTTAGCGCTCACTTTTACCAATAAGGCCGCACTTGAATTGAAGCATCGACTTCAAACAATGTCCATTAATGCGCTTACCACAGGAACATTCCACGCAGTGGCCTTGCGTCAGTTGAGTTACTTCTGGCCGCAGGTGTTTGGCGGTTCAATTTGGCCAATACAAGCAAGGGCAACCATTCTCTCAACTCTCACGAGTCGGTATTCCATAGCCGAGCGCCGATATATTGAGGCCGAGATTGATTGGCTGAAGTCTTCAGGTTTAGATGCTGGCGCGTATGTTCGACTAAATAGAAATGGGGAAGTGCCCGCAGGTGACATCGCAGAAATTTATGGGCGTTATCAAGATCTCACACATTCCAAGCGAGTCATAGATTTTGACGACATTTTGCAATTAACCCTAGGCCTGCTCTCGAACCATCCGGAAATACTGAAAGAAGTGAGAAAACGCTACACCTGGTTTACTGTTGATGAATATCAAGATGTCACACCGGTCCAAAACGCGCTGCTGCAATTATGGGTAGGACAGCGCGATGACATTTGTGTGGTCGGTGATCCTGCGCAAACTATTTACACTTTTGCGGGAGCTCGATCAGAATACCTAAGAGACTTTTGGGTTGCTGATGCCACGCGTCTGCAATTGACCCGCACGTATCGATGTCCACGTGAAGTGTCGAGTGCAGCCATGTCACTTATGGCTTCGTCTTCGACTCCAGTTGATATTCAAAGCCAAGGTGGTATCACTGGAAAAGTTGAAACACTCAAGTGCGCAAACGAATATGAAGAAGCCCAAGTTGTCGCGAACCGAATTCAAGAACTGATGTCTAACGGCGTGAGACCAGAAGAAATAGCAGTATTGATTCGCCTAACCTCAATGTCGCAAGTGTTTGAAAGTGCTTTTGAAAATGCGAGAATTCCATACAGCATGAAAGGTGCTAAGCCATTTTTTGAGCGAAGTGAAATCAAAGAACTCTTGATGTTGCTTCGCCAAGAACATGTTGCTTCGACGACAAATGTGAAAGATCTATTGCTCACAATAGCCACTCAACAAGGGTGGAGTGCGAAGGAAAAAACAACAAGCGAGTCGTCGCGGCAAATTTGGGAATCAATTACGGGGCTACTGAATTTGGCTGATCAACTTGGAGCTGAAGTGACGCTCGGGGAATTCTTTCACCAGGTCGCATTGCTTTCAAGTCAAAATCTTGCTCCTACACAGTCAGTTGTAACGATTTCAACGTTGCATTCAGCCAAAGGTTTGGAATGGAATCACGTCTTCATTCCGAGTGTTGTGGAGAATGTTCTTCCGTATTCGATTGATGCTGTAGATGAAGAACGACGGTTGCTCTTCGTCGGTATTACCCGTTCCAAGAGCACAGTCACGCTCACGGTTCCCAGCGAGCGCTTCTCTCAAGTGGCAGCACCATCACGTTTCTTAAATGAAATGAAGCAAAACCCGACACAAAGTGCAGTGCAAGTAAGCGAACCAGAACTATCAAAAATAGAGGAGCCAAGACAGGCCATTAAATGCAGGATCTGCCAGAAGGGGATGTCGAGAGCATTAGAAAATGCTTTACGAAGGTGCCTCACGTGCGATGGTGATAGCGACCGCGAAATTCTGGATCAACTTACACTTTGGCGAACAGAATTTGCGTCGGCGACAAATCAGATTGACTGGCTGGTCCTAACTGACGTGACGCTGCAAGCACTCAGCGAACTTCGACCAACTTCGTTAGAAGAGTTAAAGGAAATTCACGGTTTGAATGAAAGAAACGTTGCAGCATTTGGCGATGAAATTCTCGCAATCATTCTTAAGCGCGGGTAAATCCAGGAACCCAGCGTTCAATTTCTGCACGCGCCGCAATTGTGCACTCTAATTGTGATAGCACTCCAATCGAACCAAGCCACACTCGATGAATCAACATGTAGGAAGGTGGAAGATTAATTTTGAGGCCGATACTGAACTCTTCTCTGCGAGGGTCATTGATTCGACTAAATTGATCTCGCATCCAATCACGACTGAACCGAAACGTTTCGCTCTTTGCTGGCTGGGTAAACGGCGCTAGATAATCATGAAGTTGTTCGGCTGAAACATCGATATTGGGAAGCAAAAATCCTTCATCTCGCAGGCCTTGCACAACTGCCGCAGGATCTTCAGCCATAGCAATTCGCAAGAGTCGGCCCATAGCCTCGGGGAGGCCCTCTGGTAAGACTGCAACCGCACCAAAGTCCATAACTCCGAGTTTTCCATCGGGGGTGAGACGGAAATTTCCTGGGTGTGGATCTGCGTGCAAGAGTCCAGCTCGCTTAGGACCTGAAAGTAGGAATCTTTCATAGAGCAGACCTATGCGATTTCGCTCCGCTTCGGTTCCTCGCTCAATAATCTGAGACATCGGTGTGCCATCAAGCCATTCAGTGACGATGAGATTTCTCGCTGATACCACGACATGTGGAATAGCAACTTCCCGATCACCCTCAAATGCGGCGGCAAAAGCTCGTTGATACTTCGCTTCATTAATGTAGTCAAGCTCTTCGATAATTTTGGATTGCACCTCTTGTAACAGCGGATCAATGTCAACACCTGGCGCAATCACAGCAATGAGTCTTGCAACCCTGCTGGCTTGCTTGACATCAGATTCAAGTGCTTTCGCCGCACCTGGATATTGAACCTTAATGGCGACCTCACGCCCGTCATGCCAAGTTCCGCGATGTACTTGTCCGATAGATGCGGCAGCAACTGGTGTTTCACTTATTTTTTTGTATTTGCTGCGCCGGTTTGCACCGAGAGCTTTGA
>JAURLB010000233.1 GCA_030831445.1 Candidatus Nanopelagicales bacterium
CGGTTGGAAGTCAAAGTGCTTGTTTGGCCCAGGCGGGCCAACCTAGTGAAGTTCTCAAAGCGCTCAATATTGATACTGCGGGGCACATTCGTGTTTCACTGCCACTAGAGAGTTCTTTGAACGACGTAGAACGATTCCTTATCGCAACACAAACTGTGTTACAAAAGATTAATTCAGAGCGTGAATTTTTAGCAGAATGACTTTCCGCAACCACAACCACCGGTTGCGTTTGGATTCTCAATTTTGAAGCCTGACTCGCTCAGTGAATCAACGTAATCGATAACCGCACCATTGACGTACTCAATGCTCGCCTTATCAATCACAACGTTGACGCCACCAAAACTCTTGGTCACATCACCTTCAATTTGAGTTGCATCAAAGAAAAGATCATATTGGAAACCTGCACAACCACCGGGACGAACTGCAACGCGCAGTGCTAAATCCATCTGCCCCTCTGCCTCTAGCAATGACTTCACCTTTTGGGCGGCAGATTCAGTGAGAACAAGTCCTTCTGTCGTAGTTTCTGTGGTTTCCATACACTTCCTTTCAGCGCTCTATTCTAAAGTCTCAACTCATTTATTGCTTGGCATATTCCTTATCGGAGCCAAGTTCTTGCCATTCGTGAGGCAGTCGTCCTCAAAACCTGATGTGGCTGACTGAAACATTGCTCGAGTGGTGCATCGTCAACCATCGCGAACGTGGCGTTCACCCCGATTGTCTGCCAATCTCTTCGACCTAAACTCACTTGGCCAGCCAGCACGACAATGGGTTTGCCGTGCTTCAGGGCAAGTTGTGCCAAGCCAGACACAACCTTGCCGTCAAGGGTCTTCCAATCAAACATTCCCTCTCCTGTGATAACGAGGTCGGCTGCTTGAATTCTTGTCTCTAATTGTTGAAGTTCTGCAACGTAGGCAAAGCCAGATTGCCGTTTTGCACCGAGTGAAAGAAAACCGTACCCAAGTCCGCCAGCTGCTCCTGCTCCAAGCGCTACTGCTGGATTCTTTCTGTGGGAATCCAACCCAACAATGTTTGTGAAGTGTTGAAGGGACATTTCAAGTTCTTCAATCTGCAGCGGAGATGCTCCCTTTTGTTCTGCATATGTTCTACTGGCTCCTCGTGGACCCAGTAGTGGATTCTCAACATCACTTAAGATCTCAATTTCGACACCTTGCACAATGTTCAGAGCCTCAGAAAGATCCAAAGAATTCAAGGAACTCAGCGCAATTCCCCCACCGCGTAGTGCATCACTGGGAGTAGAACGAGCACCGAGTGCAGCCAACATGCCTGCACCGGCATCATTGCTCGCAACTCCCCCAAGTCCGATTCGAATATGTGTTATGCCAGATTCGATGATTAAACGCACAACCTCACCCACACCGAAAGTTGTACTTCGAAGTGGGTCTTTGCGTTCGACGAGGTGCAAGCCGCAAATGTCAGCTGACTCAATGTATGCAACCCCATCTGATTCAAACCACGATGCTGGCGTCATCGAGTGAAGTGCTGACGTCACAGTGACGGGGTGCTCTATCCCAGATAGGACACTCTTCATACATTGAAGAAAACCTGGACCTCCATCGGAAAGAGGCACAACTTCAGTTTCGACACCAAAATGCGTAGCAATGTGATCCGCAATAGTTGATGAAGCTTCAGTGGCACTTAAGGTGTCACCAAAACTATCGGTGCAAACTAAAACTCGCATTGCTTAATGATAGATGTAGTACCCCTTTAAGTTGGTTGAGTCAGGGATTCGTGACACACTCAGCCTGTGACTCAAACCTTTTCGGAACCTCAAAAAAGTTTGTTAGCGCAACTACTCGAGGGTAAAAACCGCGACCTATACAGCGAACGCGGCGTTAGTTGTCCTGGAGATTTGCCCGAGGCTAGTGACCCAGATTTAGTGCAACGGGCTAGAGACGCGAAGTTAGCGCTGGGTGAAAGTACATTTATTTTGGGACATCACTATCAAAGAGATGAAGTCATCCAATTCGCAGATGTCACAGGCGACTCCTACAAATTGGCTCAGCTCGCTGCTGCTCGACCAAATGCAAAATACATCGTGTTTTGTGGTGTTCACTTTATGGCGGAAAGCGCAGACATACTGACAAGTGAGAATCAGCAAGTCATTTTGCCTGATCTGCAAGCAGGTTGTTCGATGGCAGACATGGCGTCTATCAGCCAAGTTGATAGCGCGTGGACACATTTTGAAAATCTTGGAATTGCTAAGAGCATTGTTCCCATTACCTATATGAACTCGACAGCTGCAATTAAAGCGTTTACAGGGAAAAACAATGGAACGGTGTGCACATCATCAAATGCTGAGAACGCGATGCGTTGGGCGTTTGAACAAGGATCGAAAATCTTCTTTTTGCCCGATCAACATTTAGGAAGAAATACGGCTGTCGTGCAACTGGGCCTTTCCCTAGAAGATTGCGTTCTCTTCGACCCACACAAGCCCTTTGGCGGCAATGACGCAGAGACCTATGCGAAGGCAAAAGTTATTTTGTGGCGTGGACATTGTTCAGTGCATGGGCGCTTCACTCTGCAGAATATTGTGGATGTGCGAGAAAAGCACTCCGATGTATCCGTACTTGTTCACCCGGAATGCAAGCATGAGGTAGTGACAAACGCCGATTACGTCGGGTCAACTGAATACATTATTCAAACTCTTGCAAATGCAAAGCCTGGAAGTCGCTGGGCTATCGGTACAGAGCTCAATCTGGTGCGTCGCCTGGCTTTGGCCCATCCCGATAAACACATTATGTTTCTAGATAAGACGATTTGCTATTGCTCTACGATGAACAGGCTTGATCTGCCACACCTAGTGTGGACGTTGGAAAATTTAGTCGCCGGCCA
>JAURLB010000029.1 GCA_030831445.1 Candidatus Nanopelagicales bacterium
CTAGGGCGATCATGGCGGTGCATACCTACGGCTTACCCGTTGACATGGATATTTTGGTGGGGCTTGCAAAACGTCACAACCTGGTCATTATTGAAGATGCTGCAGAGTCACACGGACTTTTATATAAAGGTAAGCGTTGTGGTTCATTTGGCCTGGTAAGCACTTTCAGTTTTTATGCCAACAAGCATTTAACGACCGGCGAAGGTGGGATGGTGGTGACTGACGACGACTCTCTGGCACAGAAGCTTCGCTACTACCGCAACTTAACTTTTCGACCAGAAAAGCGTTTTGTGCATGATGAACTTGGCTGGAATCTTCGAATGTCATCGATGCAATGTGCACTGGGTGCTTCACAACTCACTCGAATTGAACAAATACTTGAGAGCCGACGCGTACTTGGTGCCCAGTATCAAGAAGCATTTGGGGACATAAAAGATATTCAACTTCCGCTCGTGAAAACTGGATTTAGTAGAAACGACTACTGGGTTTTTGGCATTGTCTTGCAAGGCAGACATTCAGAAACACGTCCAGCCATTCAGGCAGCGCTTGCCGAGGTTGGTGTTGGCACTCGTCCATTCTTTTGGCCGCTCCACTTGCAACCCGTGTTGCAGAAATTTGGATTTGACAAACAATCTCCACTGCCCGTTTCCGAACATCTTGGATCCAATGGTTTCTATATACCCAATGGTCTTGGAATGAGCAGCGAAGATGTGAGGTATGTAATCGAACAAGTTCATAAGATATTGATATGAGTCTTCGCTTTTCTTCTTCGTATGCATTGGCCTATGACTTACTCAACGAAGGCAAGCCATACAAAGCTGAAGTTGACTTTGTTCTGGGTCTCTGTAAGTCACACAACCCTGTTGGAGACTTTCCAATAAGCGTGCTTGACCTTGGCTGTGGTTCGGGAATGCACCTGAGTATGTTCCCTTACGACACCACAAAGACTGGTGTGGACATAAGCGAGTCAATGCTTGATGTGGCTAAGAAGCGAGAAACCCCTAACTCAACGTACTTCCTTTCAAAAATTGGCGACTTTGCAACGGAATCAAAATTTGACCTTGTCTACTCACTCTTCCATGTGATGAGCTATCAAACCACCGAGTCTGATCTTGATCGATCGTTGGCGACGATCCGCAACAGTTTGTCCGATAATGGACTGGCAGTTTTTGACTTCTGGCACCGCGCAGCATGGGATCAAGACCCCCCCGTCACCCGAATGACGATGAGGAAGAACTCACTAGTTGAAGTGAAGCGAGTCAGTAGCCCAACCGTAGACCGAGTATCAGGTTTGGTGACTATAGATATGGACATCTTTGTTCACCAGACCAAGATGGATGATCATGCTTATGTGCATTTTTCGGAACGACATGAAATGCGTGCGTATACCCTGCAAGAGTTGGCTTATGCTGCGCGATTACAGGGCCTAGAAATTGTTGGCTCTGGGCCTTGGATGACCAACCAACGGCCTTTGAGCGCCAGTGACTGGTACGGATGGCTTGCTCTGAAGAAAGCGTGTGGCCCAGAAGGTAAATGAGTGCGCTAAAAGTAGCCCTAGTCGTGCTTAACGATGGCCATGCTGGAGGAGCGCATGGATATGAAGCAACAGAGATTCGCAATCTGTGTGAAAATGCGGGAGCCGACTTTGATTTTATTATTTATTCACCGAAAAGGCTAGCGGCTTCGACAAAAAGTCGATTCCCTGGCATAAAGGTGAGAACCTTTCGTAATGGGCTTTTGACAATGTTCATGCTTAATTTGCGCCACTCGCTAGCTGGTTACAAGTTACTGAAAACAGTTGGACTTCGTTATGGACAGTTCGAGCGCTCACTCATCAAAGAATCTGTATCACTTGTTTACTTCCTCTCACCTAACCCGCTTGCTCTTGACTTGGTTGATATACCCATGATTACAACTGTCTGGGATTTGGGCCATCGAGATATCCCAGAATTTGTTGAAATTTCAGGAGACAGGCACTTTGAAGAACGTGAGTTCTTTTATCATCAAACAATTCCCAAATCATTTCGAGTGATCGTTGATACAGATCAAACAGCGAAACGGCTACAGGCTATATACGGGGCCCTCAAAGACCGAATACTTGTGCAAGGTTTAGGTGTTATGCAACCGGTAGTCTCAGAACACATCGACAACGCTGAGTTTCCTTTTTTTCTGTACCCCGCTCAGTTTTGGCCACATAAGCGCCACGTATTGCTGTTAAAGGCATTTCAAATTGTTTGTCAGCAGGATACAAACTGCAGATTGGTCTTGACCGGAAGTGACAAAGGAAATCTTAACTACGTAATAAAAGTTGCGGACGAGCTTGGAATACGCGATCGTATTGAGTTTCGGGGTTTCGTGAGTTCTTCCGAACTAGCCGTTCTCATGATGAACGCGCACAGTTTGGTTTTCCCCAGTCAGCTTGGGCCCTCCAACATGCCACCGTTGGAAGCTGCGTTATTGGGCACTCCAGCATTAATCAGCAATGTTCATTTCGATCCACTTCTGAATCATCCACTTATTCGAACCGTTAGTTCGCAAAACCCCAAGGATTGGGCGAACGAAATGCTACGTGTGCTTTCATCACCGAAATCGACAATTACCCCCCTGGTAATAAATAACGAAAATTCACACACAACTCTTACAACTGCACTGGTTGAATTCGCCACTCTTCGGGCAGAGTGGTCATCATCAAACATGGATCGATTTAAACGAAAATAGTTGGATTGCAATAGAATTACATGAGTGAATCCAAAAGTCGGAATTGTGGTGCCTACGTTAGGCAAACGGCCCGAGTATCTACGGTTGTGTTTGAAGTCAATTCGGGCAGCGGGTGATGCACGTATTCACATTGTCGCGCCGAGTTCAGTTGATTTAACCTCAATCGTCGCACCCGAACTATACGACGACATCATTGTTGACCCGGGCGCTGGACTGAGCGCAGCGATCCATAAATGCTTGCAGTCATTCCCAGAGAGTGTTGAATACATTAATTGGCTTGGCGATGATGACATGTTGACTACAGGCGCACTTGACCGCGCCTTGTCCATACTTGTTGGATGTCCCAACGTGTCTCTTGTATACGGCGGATGTGAATACATTGATGAAAAAGGCACCATAATCTGGAGAAATAGGTCAGGGAAATATGCTTCTCCGTTGATTAATTTCGGTCCGCAATTAATTCCTCAACCGGGCGCACTTTTTCGTCGTGATGCGTACATCGCTATCGGGGGACTCAACCCTGCGTATAAGTGGGCTTTTGACCTTGACTTATTGATTCGTTTAAAAAAGATCGGCAAGCTGCAGTTCGTAGATTCAACTTTGGCACAATTTCGTTGGCATGAAGGATCGCTTTCTGTTGGCGGACGACAAGGTTCGGTTGATGAGGCTTCGCGAATTCGTCGTGACTCGTTGCCAAAGTCGCTTAAGTTTTTTTCATCTCTCTGGGAGATTCCAATGCGAAGAGCGATACTCGTTGCAGGTGAACGTTTAAATAAAAAATCAAGCCATTCCAAATAACTTTTCAGCGTCAATTAATCCTTTGACGAATGAAGTGAAGTCAGTTCTTTGGCACGCCAGGAATTACTCGCTCACTGGGTACTCGTAAAACTGCAATCAGATTTATCCCAGGGATTCTTCCATTGAGTATCCACATAATCTTGTACGCAAACGGAACAATCACACGGTCATATGTACCGAGTTGTCCACTGCCCACAGATTTAACACCAAAGAGCCGATACAACATCCAGTAAGGGGCAATCGCTATTGGATTGAAATATTGAATTGACTCAATCTCGAATCCAGAAATCTCAGCCACAGTTTTTAACTCGCGCATCGTAAATCTACGAACATGCCCTGCAAGCGAATCTACGGAACCGTACAACCTAGGCATACTGGGAACCACCACAATCGCCTTACCGTCTGGATGTAACTGGTCCTTTGCGAGACGCAATTCCGACACATCATCAGTAATGTGTTCCAACACATGTGTATACATCACTCGATCGAATTTTCTCTCTGCGTTGTGCTCTTTTGTGCGTGCAACGTAGTCAGACAGTGTTCCAAGAAAGGACTCTGCGTTCTCAACACCTAAAAGCTTTTGATTCAGTTCCTTGTGGAATTTATCATTAGGTTCTACTGAAACGAGGCGAGAAGCCACTCCTGAAATCGACCTGCTAAACGATCCTGATCCTGCACCAACCTCAAGGATGTCGCCCTGCAAATCATTGCCAAGAAAGCCAATAAGGGAGTCGGCAGTTTTGGCTTCAGCACATACCATTACTTCATGTTCTTGTTCGCTGAGCTTGACCTGCGCGATCAAGGCCATTTCATATTTGGAATTCAATCTATGGCGGCGGCTGATCATGGTTGATCGTGATCCAATTGCCCACATTTGGGCAGCCGCTTCAACAATTCTAGCGAGCTTCATTTTTGACTCTCCGGCCCAACGTGGTCTGAACCGTATTGGCACCTCTGAGATCTTTAAGCAATGCGAGGCAGCACAGGCAATAATTCCTCCAAAAAAGGCATAGCCCTTGAAATCGATAACATCTCTCATCGTTACTTCAAGCGCACTCCGGCTGTACACGCGAAAACCTGATGTGGGATCTTTGATCTGACTAGGAACCCCAACTCTATGGAGCATAAACGATGATGCTTTTGAAAGAATTTTTCGATGTAACGAAAGCCCTGGTGCGGTTCCGCCTTTTGTCCATCGGGACCCAATCGTTATTGAACTTGACGTTGCAAAGTGAGCTCGCACAAGATCAGGCATCTGTCGCGCATCGTGCTGTCCATCGGCATCAAGATTCACCACGAAATTGATTTCTTTATCACTTAAAGCAATTTCGAACCCACTCAATATGGCTGCGCCAAGGCCCATATTTGGTCCGGCGGCCACTTTCCCTGTTAAACCAAGAGACGATAAAGACCTCTCGGCATGAACTACAAAATCGTTGTCCGATGAGTCATCTACGATCAAGACATCAAGTTGGTACTCCGAGGCTTCTAAGATCTTTATGCTTTCTGCAATTTCTTCTAAAACAAATCGGATCGTTTCTCTCTCGCCAAGAGTGGCTAACAGTACGCAGCCGTTCCTTGCCGATGATCTAGCACTTGTCTCAGTCATTGCTCTCATAGGCTAGTCAGTCACCGTCCACTAGATTTGACCGTATGGTGTTTCCAATATCCGAATTTGCAGATATTCTGCGCTCAAATGACGAATTCGTTCGGGAATTTCATCATTCGGGACTTACTGGTACAGCCCGTAGAAGGCTTGCAATTGTTACCTGCATGGACTCACGGATTAACCCCCTAGCAGTCGTCGGAATGCAGGCGGGTGATGCCAAAATCTTACGCAATGCTGGTGCACGAGTAACCGACGATGTGTTGAGAACCCTTGTGCTTGCTTCATATCTACTAGGAGTACAGCGAATACTGGTTATGCCTCATACCGATTGCCGAATGGTGTGTGAAAGTGATTCAGTAATCCATGAGACCATTGAGAGCCAGCACGGGGTTAATACACGAAGTCTTGAATTTCGCACAGTGTCCGACCAACGAGAAGCCCTCATGGTTGATGTTTCGCGCCTGCGTTCATACCCCCTACTCAAAACAGACGTGACGGTTGCCGGGGCAATTTACAATGTGTCCACCGGACAGCTTGAGCCAGTTGACTGCTAACAATTAACTGAGCACGCCACCGTTTTGCACGAATACCACTGCAGCCTCTAGCTCTGGCGACAAATACCGATCTGGACCTGGGCCTGCAACGGTTTGTCGCAACCGATCGCGCACTGCTTTGGTGACAGGGCCGGGTTGCAGCGGTGCACGCAGGTCGAGTGCTCGTGCAGCAGTCAGCAATTCAATTGCCGCAATGCGCTGAGTATTGATTATTGATTGA
>JAURLB010000234.1 GCA_030831445.1 Candidatus Nanopelagicales bacterium
ACAATCCGAGGACCTTCATCCCTCACGCGGCGTTGCTGGGTCAGGCTTGCGCCCATTGCCCAATATTCCCCACTGCTGCCTCCCGTAGGAGTCTGGGCCGTGTCTCAGTCCCAGTGTGGCCGGTCGCCCTCTCAGGCCGGCTACCCGTCGTCGCCTTGGTGAGCCGTTACCTCACCAACAAGCTGATAGGCCGCGGGCCCATCCCAGACCGAGATTCTTTCTGCATCGCAAGATGTCTTGCAATGCAAATATCCGGTATTAGCCCCTCTTTCGAGGAGTTATCCCAGAGTCTGGGGCAGGTTGCCCACGTGTTACTCACCCGTTCGCCACTGATCCGTAGAGCAAGCTCTACTTCACCGTTCGACTTGCATGTGTTAAGCACGCCGCCAGCGTTCGTCCTGAGCCAGGATCAAACTCTCCGTAAATGCTTTTTTCAAAGCGATCACAGGAGTGATCATCTGGCATTCGACAAACAAGCTGTTGTGCTTGTTATATCTATTGCCTCAAAGAAATCCGCGATCATAAAAATGATCGACGGGATAAATTCGTCGACTATTTGGCACACTGTTGAGTTCTCAAGTTACGGGCGCACAAATCATCCATTTTCATTTCGAAAAGGATAACTTTTGCGACTCGGTGAAAGTTACAGGAATTTGAAAATACATCCAATTCCGCACTTTTTCACATTCACTCCTGGGAGTGCTTTCCTCGGCCTAAGCGTCCAGAGGCAAGGGGGTGAAGGATACAGATAGTTACTGACTAGTCAAATCGGGCCTAAACCAGGCGAATCCCGCCTATAGTTTTTCTTCCGCGCCTCAATACCAGTAGCTGATTTTGGATCAAATTTGAGCGTGAAATTGCCATTTCAGGGTCAGTTACCCGCTCATTGTTCAGGTATGCCCCACCCTCAGCAATCGTCCTGCGAGCCGCACCCTTACTTGGCGAAATGCCAGATACCACCATAGCTTCGACAATTGTTTGGCAAGCATCAAACTCGGTTGCTGAGATCTCAACGAGTCCCGCTTCCTGCACTGCATTGAGCAACGTTTCAATATCCACGCGCTCTAGTTCACTGCTGCCAAATAGCGCATCGCTGGCTTGGATTACCTTCGTAGTCGCTTCAGTTGAATGGACAAGTGTCGTGAGTTCTTCAGCAAGTGCACGCTGTCCAATTCGAAGATGCGGTTCTGCTTGTGACTGCTGTACTAGTTCGCGAATCTCATCATGTGATTTGAAGCTAAATGTATTCAGGTATGTTTCAACATCACGATCATCTGCATTCAACCAAAACTGATAAAACGCATACGGTGAAGTGAGTTCTTTATCTATCCAAACTGTTCCAGATTCCGTCTTGCCAAATTTGGTCCCGTCCGCCTTAACAATGAGTGGCGTCGTGAGCGCATGAACTGTCGCGCCATTCATTCTTCTTACCAAATCGCAACCCGAAGTGATATTTCCCCACTGATCGGAGCCACCAATCTGTAACTGGCACTCATATGTCTTATGCAATTCGACATAGTCAAGAGATTGCAGCAATACATACGAAAATTCAGTATAAGAAATTCCTTGGTTTGCTAATCGAACAGACACCGCATCTCTATCAAGCATTCTGTTGATGGAAAAATGCTTGCCGATATCCCTGAGAAATGAGATTGCTGAAAAATCTTTCGTCCATTCGTAATTGTTTACAACTATACAAGCATTTGTTGATGAGAAGTCAAAATATTTGGTGACAGATTCCTTAATTCTGTTTAGCCATCCATCGACTACATCTTGGGTGTTTAAAGAACGCTCGCCTGATTCTTTCGGGTCACCTATGAGGCCGGTTGCTCCCCCAATGAGCACGAGAGGACGGTGACCATACTGTTGGAATCGCATCATTGTGATGATCTGTGCCAAATTCCCTAAATGAAGTGCGGGTGCGGTTGGGTCAAAACCACAATAAAACGTCACACTTTTTGCCGCTAGCAAGTCATCGAGTGCAACACTATCGGTCGAATCTGCAATTAAATTTCGCTGCTGCAGATCCAAAAGGATTGAACTCTTAAAGGTCACACACATATCCTAGAGGTCAAAGTGTCATGAAAGGTTACGCAAGCGAGCAATCTGTTCTTTGACCATCTGGGGGCTAGCGGCACCTGGACTTGTGCGGTTGTCGATGGAGCGCCGAACTTTCATTACTTCGATGATTTCTGGTTCAAAAACTTTTGACACAGATTTGAACTGTTCGAATGTCAACTCCGAGACATCCAAACTTAAACTTTCAGCAAGCACCACGAGTTGTCCCGCTATGTCGTGGGCTTCCTTAAAGGCAATTCCTTGTGACACTAACCACTCTGCAATATCTGTGGCGAGAATATGACCATGATTCACTGATTGCTCAATAGTTTCACGATTGAAACTAATATCTCTCACCATGCCACTGATTACTGGAAGTACGAGATTCAAGGTATCTATCGCGTCGAATACGGGGAACTTATCTTCTTGCAAGTCCCGGTTGTAACCAAAAGGCAGTGCTTTCAGCAACGTTAGAATATTTACAAGATTTCCAATCATTCTTCCAGTTTTTCCACGAGCTAATTCCGCAAAATCAGGGTTTCGCTTTTGAGGCATTAAAGAAGAACCAGTAGAGAATTCATCAGGTAATGTCACAAAACCAAATTCTCTTGTTGACCACAGAATAATTTCCTCCGATATTCTGGAAACATCAATTGAGATTTGAGCACAAATAAATAAAAATTCACTAACAAAATCCCTAGAACTTGTTGCATCTAAGCTATTGAAAGCGAGGGAGTCAAAGTTGAGCGCTCCCGCAAGTGCTTCGAAATTTATTGGTAGCGAGTTTCCAGCGCTCGCCCCAGCTCCAAGTGGCAAGGTGTTATGTCGTTTGTGCCAGTCAGTGAATCGATCAACATTTCTTGATAAAGCAAAGCCATGTTTGAGCAATTCTTGACTAAAGACAATTGGTTGGGCTCTCTGCGTGTGGGTATAGGACGTGGCATAGACGTTCACGAGATCTTCGCTTCGTTGCGCGATTATCCGAATGAGCGTCGTAAGGTTTACTTGTATATCGCCCGCCGCATTTCGAAGCAGCAACTTGAGATCGGTTGCGACTTGGTCATTTCGACTGCGACCCATCCGGATAGTGGTTGCTTCTGCACCAATTCGCTGAACGAGTATTCGTTCAATCAATCCATGAACATCCTCGTCGGTATCTTCGATTACGAGCGTTCCCTCGAAATACTCGCGCTCAATCTCATTGAGTGTTTCTGCTATTTTTATACAAAGATCTCTTGGCACAAGGTTTGCATCGCCCAGAGCTTGCAGGTACGCGCGAGATTGCGCAATGTCGAATGGCAATAATCGGATATCCAGGTAAATTGATTGTCCTAGAGCGAACGCATTGGGGTTGAGTGGATTTTCGAATCGACCACCCCAGAGTTGATTGTCAACCACTTCGCTTACGTTTCGAACGCGCTGAACTTAATTTCGACGACAATCCCCAAATCTGAATGAAACCTCGCGCGGCAGTTTGATCAAAACTATCACCGGTATCGTACGTTGCGAGATTGAAGTCGTAGAGACTCTCAGACGATTTTCGTCCGGTAACGACGGCCCGACCGTTGTAGAGTTCCAAACGTATATCCCCCGTCACAGTGCTATTAACTTCATCAATGAATCCATCAAGCGCTTGTTTTAATGGAGAAAACCATAAGCCGTCATAAACCAGTTCACTCCATCGTTGGGATACTTGTCGATAGAACCTAGCAAGTTCTCGTTCCACTGTCACTGATAAAAGTTCTTGATGAGCGGCAATCAAAGTCATCGCACCGGGAGCTTCATAAATTTCCCTACTCTTTATACCGACGAGTCGATCTTCCACCATATCGATCCGGCCAATGCCGTGCTCGCCCGCTCGCTGATTGAGTTGCACAACAGCCTGCAGCATAGAAACTTTTTGACCATCAATTGCGACTGGAATCCCTCTTTCAAATGAAACAACGACTTCATCTTTCTTCCGCATTATAGAAGGGTCTTTCGTATAAGAGTAAATGTCTTCAATTGGAGCGTTCCAAATATCTTCAAGAAATCCTGTCTCTACAGTTCTCCCCCACACATTTGCATCTATTGAATACGGACTTTTCTTCGTCGTATCTATTGGCAGATTTTTTTCGTTTGCAAAATCAATTGCCACATCCCGCGTCAACGCAAGATCGCGCACCGGAGCAATACAGTCGAGCTCTGGTGCGAGGGCAGCAATCCCAACTTCAAATCTAACCTGATCGTTTCCCTTGCCAGTGCATCCATGAGCCACAACATCAGCATTGTGCTTGGCCGCTGCTGCAACCAGATGTGTGACAATCACGGGACGACTCAAGGCAGATATCAGTGGATAGCGGTTCATATAGAGGGCTTCTGCTTTCAGTGCCTTCGTGAGGTAGTTATTTGCGAACTCTTCTTTTGCGTCTGCAACATACGCATCACTTGCGCCGCATGCAAGAGCTCTAGCTCGAATGACATCCATGTCTTCCCCGCCCTGCCCAACATCAACAGCCACGGCAATAACTTCGGCTCCGGTTTTTTCTTTGATGAATGAGATTGCGACAGATGTATCCAATCCACCTGAATACGCAAGCACGATCTTCTTAGCCATTACTTCACGTCCCTCATGAAAGCACCAAATTTCACCTTTGCGGCCTCTACAAATCG
>JAURLB010000235.1 GCA_030831445.1 Candidatus Nanopelagicales bacterium
GGTCATACAGAAGTTGCCTACATCACTGACGGAAATGATTTTCCAGCTGTCTGGGGACGCAGACAAGCATTTCTTGATTCACAGAAAATATATAACTGGAATACAAACAAGAACTTACAAAAACTCACCAATGGCTCAAGAGTATTTGATGGCTACCAAGCAACTCTTGAGTTGATGCACAACAATCCAGACATCACAGCGATCGTTGCCTACAACGATCCACTTGCTATGGGAGTGTATGAAGCACTTCGCGAATTAGGTTATTCAATTCCACGTGATATTTCAGTCATCGGATTTGATGACCTTCGATTGATTTCCGAGGCTTTACGCCCCGGATTAACCACTGTTGCGTTGCCACATTATCAAATGGGCAAAGTAGCAGTGGAAAACCTCATTGCTCGCTGTGAAGCGAGTGCTGAGTTACCGCCTGAGGAAATTACCATTATTGGCGATTTAGTCGTGCGGGAATCAGTGGCCGAGCCACGGTTCTCCAAGTCACTGACCTCGCACAGTGGGAAAGCCAACGCTGGCGGACTTCATTCAACTACAAAAGGAAATACATGAGAAAAGTACGTGCACTCGTTGCTCTCTTGTTTGCAAGCGCATTATTGCTTGCAGCATGTGGATCAACTGAAGAAGCAGGTCCAGTCAAGGTGTCCATGTGGTCACACGCGGCTGGTAATGAACAAGAAATTGCAACTGTTAAAGAAGCAATTGCAGACTTCAATGCATCTCAGTCTGATTATGAAGTTGTGTTGGAGGAATTCCCACAAGAGTCATATAACGATTCAATCATTGCAGCTGCAACTTCAGATTCTTTGCCTTGCATCGTTGATGTTGATGGACCAATCATGCCTAACTGGGCATGGGCCGGTTACATGCAACCAATTTCAATTGATTCAGCATTAGAAGACAGTTTGCTTGCAGGTGCCAAGGGTTATTACAACGGTGAGTTGTATTCCGCTGGCGCTTGGGACGCAGCTCTCGGAATCTTGACCCTCAAGTCTTACTTAGATGAGGCTGGAGTTCGAGTTCCAACCCTAGATTCACCTTGGACCAAATCTGAATTTGATTCAGCACTCTCGGCACTTGATGACCTAGGTAAATTTGATTACGCCCTCGACTGGGGTAATGGTTGGACTGGCGAATGGTTCCCATACGCATACGGCCCACTTCTACAGTCATTTGGTGGAGACCTCATCAATCGCGATGACTATCTCTCAGCAGACGGTGTTGTCAACGGTGATGAAGCAGTCGCTTTCGGTGAATGGTTCCAGAGCACATTCGAAGATGGCTATGCAAATCCAAAGCAATCAGGTGACCGCACAGAGTTCGTCAACGGAACTATTGCAATCCAGTACAACGGTAACTGGGCTGTGAAAGACGCGTACGCGAAGTTCGGTGACGATCTTTTGATTCTTCCACCACCAGATTTTGGTAATGGTCCAAAAATTGGTGCAGCATCATGGCAATTCGGTGTATCAAGCTCATGTAATCAAGTTGATGGCGCAACTGCTTTCATTGAATACATCTTGCAAGATAAGTACATCGTTGCTTTCGCAAACCGCATTGGTTTGATTCCGGCAACTGCAGGTGCAACTGCTGAAGTTCCAGATTATGCAGCTGGTGGCGTATTCTCAGTATTCGTTGATTTCAGCAACAGCTATGCTGTGAAGCGACCTGAGACTCCTGCTTACTTGTTTATCTCAAAAGCATTTGAGAAGGCAGTAGCAGACATCATTAACGGTGGCGATGTGAAGCGAGCACTCGACACTGCAGCCGATGAAATCGATAGAGATATCGCTGACAACGGCAATTACGAGTAAACCGATTAGGTAACTCCCGTGTGGGTGGGGATTTTCCCCACCCACACCACCTATTTCAAGGATGTATGTGAGCACAGCAACAAGGAAGCCAAAAACGTTCTGGTGGCATAACACCATGGAGGTAAAAGAGGCTCGCGCTGGAAGAATGTTTGTACTCCCAGCAATATTGCTTCTGCTCACTTTTCTAGTGACACCTGTGATTCTTGCCTTCACACTTGGTTTCACGAATGCAAGGCTTTCTTCACCAAACCCTATTGAGTTCAACGGAACTGATAACTTCAGCCGACTACTCGGGTTAGCAAAACTTGATGTTGAAACAAATTCAAACGAACCCGATGCACTCTATGACCTCGTTCGATCACAGACCAAACCTGGCAGTGGAACTCAGTATGAAAATATGCAAATCCTTTATGAAGGTGTTGCCGCAGACGCAAAGACTGGTACGTATGTCTTAGCAGGCGACGCCCTATTTTGGAAGTCAGTCAAAAATACGTTGTATTTCGCTTTAGTCGTTGCACCATTGCAAGGAGGACTTGCACTCATTCTTGCTCTGATTGTGAATTCACGAATTCGTGGACGAGTATTTTTTAGAACTGTGTATTTCTTCCCAGTTGTCACTTCTATGGTTGTCGTTTCTATTTTGTGGCTATTCATGTATCAGGAAACTGGGCTTGTCAACGTTGCGATCTCTAAGGTAATTCCCGGCTACACACCTATCAATTTCCTAGCTGAACCGGCCTTAGCTATGCCTGCAATCATTGCAATGTCTGCTTGGCAAGGAATGGGTTTTCATATGCTCATTTGGCTTGCAGGATTACAAACTATTCCAGGTGAGCTCTATGAAGCAGCAAAGGTTGATGGTGCCAACACCTGGCAACAATTTAAAAATGTCACCTGGCCGGGACTAAGAAAAACTTTTATTTTTATACTCATCA
>JAURLB010000236.1 GCA_030831445.1 Candidatus Nanopelagicales bacterium
GCCACTCACAAACTTGCATTTGACTCATCTCCTTGTACCACAAGGAAAAATTGTTGCAACGCAGTTTTGGACTTCTTTCGTAGTACTCATAATGCTCACTGCTTGGTCTGTTAGAAGTAAGAAACTTAACAATTACCGGACATCTCGAATAGACATAACTTCAGTTTTATCTGCGATGTTTGCCTTGTCTGTCGTAGCAACTGCAGTCATCATTGTTACTCCAAAGTATCAATCTGAATTGAATGGCATCGTCGGCAAGGTCTATATCAACTATGCACCCGCGTGGATTGCCACATCTTTGATTATTTCGTTATTCCTTGGTTTGATGCTCAATCTGAATAGGCGTCTTTTCGCAATTGTGGGACTTCTCCTGATTCCGATTGCAGGTGCATGGCAGATGACCGCCAACCTACGTCAAGTTGCTGCGCTCACTCAAGATTCGTCCTGGTCTAAGCAGATGCTCACATTGTTAGAAGCACCTATTCCAGAGAATTTGCAACGATGCAGCGAATTTGATCGCCTGTTTAGTTTGCCACTTCCAGAGTATTACCAAAGTGCAATTTATGAAGGACTTCAAGAGTCATACAGTGGCACCTACGGTGTCCCCTACTGCGACTACGAAAATCTTGGTACTAGATCCGCAGTTTCGGTTCGAAACGTCACCGGAATTGGACCTGTTGAATTTCTCGCTGGCGGTGAAGGCGTTTTTTGGTCAAACTCAGAACAGGTGGCAGTTGATATCACGTATCGCGGAACGCAACGCTTCATTGGGTTATTGGAAGTGCGACTCGAGCCGACTCCGTGTCTAATTGAATACAAAGTGATAGTAAAAATTGGGGACCATCTGCCCCAAGGTTTGGTTCTTACCAATCAAGCGGTTACTGCTTCGCGTTTAGTCGCACTCAACCCAAATCAAGTCATCAAAGTCAGCATTCAACAGAGTGGTGAATTCTGCAGGATTCCAACTGATCCACGAAGTTTTATGCCGCTATTGATGATCCCACGTCTTGTTAATAACTAAAGCCTCTGACTGCGTCAATAACACGATCAACTTGTAGTTCACTCATACCCGCCCACAACGGAAGCCGCACCAAGCAATCCGCAGCTCTTTGTGTATTGGGCAGATCGCCTTGTGAACGACCATACTTATGGCCCGCCTCACTTGAGTGCAACGGCTGGTAATGGAAAGTTGCATTGACTCCCATTTCTTTCAGATGGGAGATGAAATTGGTTCGGGATTCCAATGACTTCATCATGAGGTAGTACATATGAAATGGCTGATCACATTGGCTAGGAATATTCATCTGCGTTGCACCGATACTTGCAGCGTGATCCGACAATTCAGTGTCGTATCGTTGCCAAACATTCTTGCGAAGTTTTTGGATCAAATCAAAGTTCTGCAATTGAATTTTCAGCAGTGCCGCAAGCGGATCGGCTAACAACAAACTTGATCCTTCACTCACCCATGTATATTTCGCAACTTGTCCACGAAAGAATTGTGATCTGTTTGTACCTTTTTCACGCCATACCTCTGCCATTTCCCAATACTTCAGATCATTAACTACTAGGCAGCCACCTTCACCACATTGGATATTCTTCGTCTCATGGAAACTCTGAGTTGCGAGTGCAGCAAACGTTCCTAAAGGTTGACCATGAGATTTAGCACCCAAGCCATGCGCATTGTCTTCTAAAAGCACTAGTCCATAGTCTTCACACAACGCCCTTATTTCAGCCAACTGTGGTGAGACTCCTGCATAGTTAATGCAAAATACTGCTTTGGTGTTTGAAGTAATCGCAGTACGAATTTCATCCACATCAATGTTGAGAGTCTCAGGCTCAATGTCCACAAAAACAGGTGCTGCACCTGCCAACACCACTGCGTTAGCAGTAGATGTGAACGTATACGACGGAACAATTACTTCATCTCCAGGTCCGACGCCAATCAAACGAATGGCCAGTTCCAGGGCGTGTGTGCAACTTGGCGTCAGTAACACTGGTGAGTCACTAAAGAGTTTTGACAATAGAGAAGAAGCAGCAGCAGTTTCGGGACCATCTCCGGACAACTTCCCAGAAGACAGCGAAGTCATCATCGCCTCATGTGTTCCAGTCGGGATATACGGGAGATTAAAAGGGATGAGATCCATTATGACTTTCGATTCTCTACATGCACAGTGCGCACAGTCATCAATGGTATCAACCCGTATTTATCCCAGGCTTTTTGAACATTTCTATTCTGGCTCTGTGTGGAGATGACTAGTTCCACCGATTTTTCAGAAAACATCTCATTCTCAATATGCGCAAGGAGATGCTGATAGAGGCCTCTTGACTGAAATTGTGTACAAATACCTGCGAGAAGTATCTCACTTACTAGTTCTCTGGTTTCAGTCATTGCAAAACCGGCGGGTTCCCCATCGACAAGCATGAGGTAGCAACGTGACTCATTATTTGTAATTTTGTTCTTCACCCACTCGTTATAAGCATCCTCCATTCGGATGTTTTGAGTTCGCGGATTGTCATGCCAATGAGATCGGTACCCGGAAAAAGCTGAGTTGATAACTTGCTCTACAATTTCAAGAGCACTTTCGTCTATTCGTTGGATTGCGATATTCGCGGGTGACCTATTAGGTACATCCTTACGAATCGGAGTACCCCAATACACAGTTGGATCTGCATCGATAGTTTTTTCCCCATGTGTGGCCAGCAATTGGGCAACGCCCTCCAGATGCACCGGATACCGCAC
>JAURLB010000030.1 GCA_030831445.1 Candidatus Nanopelagicales bacterium
CTCTATCCGTGAAACGAACTACACCGGCACTCGAGCACCCAGTATTCACGAAGTATCGAAGCGAAACTGAAATGATGCGCTATTTGCGGCGCTTGTCAGATAAAGATCTAGCATTAGATCGAACGATGATTCCTTTGGGATCGTGCACTATGAAACTCAATGCTGCAACCGAAATGGCTGCTATCACATGGCCCGAGTTTGCCAATGCTCATCCGTTTGCCCCAAAGAATCAAAATGCAGGCTGGATTTCCTTGATCGAAAACTTGGAAGACTATCTGTGCGTTGTTACAGGGTATGACAAGGTGAGTTTGCAGCCCAATGCTGGATCTCAAGGCGAATTTGCTGGGTTACTCGCCATTCAAAAGTTCCACCAGTCAAATCAAGAACTTGACCGAACAATATGTTTGATTCCCTCAAGTGCTCATGGCACCAATGCCGCTTCTGCTGTTATGGCTGGTATGCAGGTTGTTGTCATCAATTGCGACGAACTTGGAAATGTCGAACTCTCCGACATTGAGGCGAAAATTTCGCAATTTGGCAACCGAATTGCCGCAATCATGGTGACGTACCCTTCAACACATGGCGTATTTGAAGAAGGCATTACTTCGATTTGCGAAATGATGCATGCAATTGGCGCACAGGTGTATGTCGACGGCGCAAATCTCAATGCACTTGTAGGAGTTGCGAAACCTGGGAATTTTGGAGCGGACGTTTCGCATCTCAACCTGCATAAGACGTTCTGCATTCCGCACGGGGGAGGAGGACCCGGAGTCGGTCCGGTTGCAGTTAAAGAACATCTAGCCCCGTTCCTTCCAACTCACTCAATAGAGACCGAGACAGGTGCGATATCTGGTGCACCTTACGGATCAGCTGGTATCTTGCCGATTCCGTATGCATACATTCGAATGATGTCAGCAAAAGGGCTTCGCCAGGCAACCGAAGTAGCAATCCTGAGTGCTAACTACATTGCAAAGAGATTAGAGGAACACTTTCCGATTCTTTACACGAATCCTTCCGGACGTGTCGCTCATGAATGCATTATTGATGTTCGCCCTATAACGAAATCGAGCGGTGTGAGCGTTGATGATGTAGCAAAACGGCTCATCGACTATGGTTTTCACGCTCCAACTATGTCGTTCCCTGTCGCTGGCACGCTCATGATTGAACCAACCGAATCTGAAGCGCTTGTTGAAATAGATCGTTTTATTGATGCGATGATTTCAATTCGCAACGAAATTCGTGACATAGAGCAAGGCCAAGTAACTCTTGAAAATTCTCCGCTGACCTCAGCACCGCATACTGCTCTATCACTACTCGCTTCGGAACGTAGTGTTGAAGAGCGTTTGATCGCAGGCTTTCCAAGTGGAGCAGTCAATAAGTATTGGCCGCCGGTAGGAAGAATTGATGGTGCATATGGTGATAGAAATCTCACGTGTGCTTGCCCTCCGATAGAGGAATTAGCTCTCGAGAACTTCTGATGCTTTAGGCGGTTTGCAACCTTGGCGACTGCACGTAATGGCGGCTGCTTTTACTGCGAGGTTGAGGCCAGATACAAGCGCAGTAGGTGAGGGGAGTGTGCCTTCTTTTTCAATTGTGTGAAGTATCCAGGCCATGATCGTGTCACCGGCGCCTACCGTGTCAATTACTTGAGTGTGAACACCAGCAATCTCTGCGATTAATTGTCCGTCAGTGAATAATGAAACACCTTCTTCGCCGCGGGTGAGAACAACAAATGTGGGACCTAGAGTTGACCAGCGAGCTGCTGATTCCTTGGCTGGCATTGGTGAGATCCAGTGCAAATCTTCTTCAGAAACTTTCACGATGTTCGCTAGCCTGACAAGTTCTTCAATCCGAGATTTCGCAAAATTTTCTTCATGTGGTTTTAATGCCGATGGCCTGGCATTGGGATCATAGGTAAAAAGAAGTGAAGGTTCTCTGCTACTTAAAAATTCATACAGCGCATCTGCACCCGGTTGCAACACGCCTGAGAGACTTGTGAGGTGCACAACATCGTATGTATTGAGCACTTGAAGTGATTCGAGAGTCCATTGCCAATCACAAGCATTGTCAAGCTGAAATGAGTAATTGGGAGATCCATCTGCATTTAGCGATATCTCAACCAGGGGAGTCGGATTTGAAATTTGAGGTGTGTTCCGAGGAAAAACTCCCTGCTCAGAAGCGTAATCGGCAATAGATCTACCAGGAAGGTCTTTCGATATCAACGTAACCCAGTCAGCATCCAACCCCGCAAACTTCGTGGCGATAGCGGTGTTCAAACCCGAACCGCCAATAACATCAACATACGAGTCGTTCGATAAGAATCTATCGATGACTCCTTCACCGATAATTGCGAATTTCACAAGAACACTCTATTTAGGGGAAGTGCCAAATAGGCTTACTGCGTGGAGTGCACCGTTAGTTCTATGGCCTCGTTTACCCTTTCAAGGTTAAATGACATAATAATCATTATCGGCTAAATATGTACCCATCGGAACCCTTTTACTTCGCACATCGAGGCGGCAATGAGTGGGCACCTGAAAACTCCCTTGAATCGTTTTTAAAGGCATATGAGCACGGCTGCAGATACCTCGAACTTGATGTTCGAGAGACAAAGGACTCAGATCTCGTAGTCTTTCATGACGCAAATCTTTCGCGAGTTCTAGGCATAAACCGTCCAATCGCCGAACTTGACGCTTCCGATTTGGGCTCCATTAGGTATACCAACGGTTCACCAATTCTTCGTTTTGTAGACCTCATTCAAAATCTGCCATCCGACGCGTTTTTCAATATCGATCCAAAATCAGATCGAGCAGCTGAGCTCCTGACGAGCGCACTCGTGGCAAAAGGCGACCTTCTTAATCGGGTGGCTATAGGGACTTTCTCAACCTCCAGGATTAGGTGGATTCGCTCACACCTTCCCCAGGTCGCAACTGTGGCTAGCCGTAATGAGGTTCTGAGGGCTTTCGAAAGGTTTTTGCGGGGCAAACCCCTAGGCATTCAAGCAAAAGCACTTCAAATTCCTCTAACCCCTTACTTTCGGCCCCATCTAAGGGCAGAATTCGCAGACTATCTACATGAGCAAGGATTGCAAGTGCACGTTTGGACCGTGAATTCACTTGCCGACATGCAATGGCTATTTGCCCGAGGCATAGACGCTGTCATGACCGACAAACCAACAATTGCAAAGAAATACTTTGACGAGAGACAGGGCAAATAAGATGGCACTTATTAGTGACAGAAAAAGTACTCCAAATCAACGTGCATGGTATTTCTATGATTGGGCCAATAGTGCGTACGTAACGACTACAACAACCGTTCTCTTTGGCCCATACTTAACTCAAATTGCGAAAGATTCTGTGTCATGTGGCGCAAACGATGTGTGTAGTGATCTCAACGTTCTTGGATTACCAATTGCACCAGGCTCACTCTTTTTATATTTAATTACTTTCACAACAATACTTTCAGCGTTGCTCCTGCCAGTATTGGGAGCGTATGCAGATTTGCAACCAAACAAACCCAAGCTCATGGGAAGGTTAGCATTCATTGGAGCAACCGCTGCATCGCTGATGTTTTTTGTGAGTGGCACAAATTGGATTCTAGGATCATTGCTTCTAATCGTTGGAAACCTTGCGCTTGGTGCGTCACTGGTTGTTTATGATGCGATCCTTTGCGATATTGCATCTGCAGATGAGCGAGATCGCGTGAGTAGTCGAGGATGGGCATTTGGGTATGTCGGCGGTGGTTTACTGCTTATCGTCAATCTTGGCCTATATCTAAGTTCATCTGAAGATTTCGCGTCGATGGCAGTTCGGATATCTCTACTCAGCGCAGGACTCTGGTGGGGGCTTTGGACCCTAATCCCCTACTTCAAAATAAAGTATGTTGAAGTAGAGGTAACAAAGTCTGAAAGTTTTGGCTCGCTGAGTAGAAATTCTTTTCGTCAACTCTATAAAACTCTGAAAGAACTGGCGTTGTATCCTCAAACCAGACTCTTTTTGCTCGCCTATTTGTTCTTCAACGACGGTGTACAAACAGTCATTGCCTCGGCTAGCATCTATGGTTCGGAAGAACTTGGACTTGAAGAAACAGATCTCGTTGGAGCAATCATTGTGGTGCAGCTTGTTGCTGTTGCCGGTTCGTTGCTAACAGGTAAATTAGCAGCACGTATCGGAGCGAAACGCACAGTACTTACGAGCCTCGTTATTTGGACATTTGTCATTGCTGCAGGTTACTTTCTACCTGCGGGTCAAGCGCTACTCTTTTTCATTCTCGCTGCTGCAATAGGTTTCGTTCTTGGCGGAACACAAGCTCTTTCCCGAAGTTTATTCAGCCAACTTGTGCCCAAAAATCGAGAAGCGGAATACTTTGCTTTGTATCAAGCGTGCGAACGTGGAACTTCTTGGCTAGGTACTCTCGCGTTCGGATTAATGTTTCAAATTTTTGATTCCTACCGCCCAGCGATATTGTTCCTCGTCGTATTCTTCTTAATCGGAGGCTTATTATTGAGTCGAGTCAACTTCAAACAAGGTATCGAAGCTGCAGGGAATAAAGTTCCGCAAGTTATTTGATGAAGAGATTGTGGCCGAGAATTCTTCCCCGCAATCCCCAAAAGGTGACTTTCAACATGGCTTCTTTAACGATGCTTGCGTTCATTTTCGATTCACCAAACTCACGTTCAACGAACGTGATCGGAATCTCTTGTACCGATAGTTTCGCTTCGGAAACTCGAACAGAATTTTCTAGTTGGAAAACATAACCTTGCGACGTTGAATTCAAAATCTGAGCGTTTTCCAACGCTTGTCTTGAATATACTCGAAACCCAGCGGTTGCATCCTTTATTGCAATTCGAAGCATCAATCGACCATAGATGTTCCCCAGTTTGGAAAGCAGATATCGTTTCGCGGGCCAATTCATAATTTTGCCACCCTTAACCCAGCGAGAACCTATGACCACGTCAAAAGAATTCGCCACGTCCAATAAAGTTACGAGGTCAGCAACTCGATGCGAACCATCAGCGTCCATTTGAACTACAGCTTCATACGCGCGTTCAATAGCCCACGCGAAACCTGCCCTATAAGCATCGCCTAAGCCAGTTTTGTTCGGCCTTACGAGTAGATGAATGTGTCGATTCTCGAGCGTAAATCTGTGGATGATGTCTGGTGTTCCATCAGTAGAGCTATCATCAACAACAAGCACATGGACGTCCGGTGCCGCCACAACAATATCTCGGAGTAGTTTCGCAATATTCTCGGCTTCATTGAAGGTTGGAATGATGATGATAGTTGTCATTGTTGTCGCCTTCGAATCAGTGCCACAACAGCACCTACCCAGAGTGCGAACACGAACCATCCTGCATACGGTGCCAGCGTAGACGTGATGGTCTTACCAGTTGTTCCTTGTATTTCAAAATTCAGGACGCCAACTTCCTGCTTGCTCAACTCTTGCAGAATTTGGCCGTCAGATATCAAAGCAGATACCCCACTTGTGCTTATTGAAACGAGAGGACGTCCAGTTTCAATTGAACGAACTTTCGCATACAGCAGTTGCTGCTCCGATTGATTCGAGAATTGATAGGTTGCGTTATTGGTTTGTATTAGAACTAGATCAGACTTCTCGATACTTTGATGTATCAAAAATGCGTCCGCCACCTCAAAACAGATTCCAATTGACACTTGCAATTCATCTTTCTCCCAGATTCCTGTTCGAGACCCTGGTATAAAATCGTATGGCAAAAGATTCGTTCTGTCGGTAATACCAGAAGCGAAGTCACGCAATGGCAAGAACTCGCCGAAAGGAACCAAGCGTTGTTTGGTGTAAATCTCTCGCATTCCATCATTCAATTCGAGGGCTGTATTGGTTCTCGTCTTAATGGTTGGGCTCAGTACCGCTCCAAGAAGTATTGGTGGAGTTACGAGTGCATCAATCTCAGTCAAAAGTTCGGCAGCATTTTGATCAATCTTGGGATCGATATCCAAACTGTTCTCAGGCCAAACAACAAGATCTGCGTCCTGAATTGTCCCAATATTCTCTTTTGATACCTCAACGTGGTATATTTCCTCTAAATGCCCTTGTATCTCACTCATCGTCATCCCTCTCGCATACATCGATATTACCTGATCATCAAACCCTTCTATCCTCCTTAATCCTTTTGGTATTAGCTTTGGCTCATACTCTCCATCTCGATCTCTTGGCACTTCTATTCTCATCTCAGATCCACTCTTATCTATTATAGTTTTTTCATAATTTCCATTCCTTCGATTACTA